>CALDZQ010000200.1 GCA_937944035.1 uncultured Neomegalonema sp.
GCCTTTGGTTACGTTTGTCAGGATCAGTGTATCACCCTGCCCGAAATCGAAAACCGTGTCGCCATCGATCGTTTTGGCAAAGGACGCGAGCACCTGTTTCGCGGTCAGCGTGCCGCTCCAGAAGGCGTCGTCCAGCAGCAATCGGTCAACATCATCTTCAAAGCCCATCAGCACATCGGCATCATCACCGCGCGTGAAGATAAACACATCCCGCGCACCGTCCACGCCCCCGCGCAGAACATCATCGCCCGCGCCGCCTTCCAGCGTATCGGCCCCGTCTCCCGCGCTCAGCGTATCATTGCCCGCGCCGCCGCGCAGGATGTCCCGCCCGTGCGCACCGACCAGAAGATCATCGCCATCACCACCGAGCACAAGATCATCATTTTGCTGTCCGAACAGGCGGTCATTGCCCGCGCCGCCCTCAAGCACATCATTGCCGGAGCCGCCGCGCAGCAGATCATGCCCCGCGCCGCCGCGCATCAGATCCGCACCGCTTTGTCCCAGCAACAGATCATTCCCGTCGCCGCCCGACACCCGATCATCCCCGGCCCCGCCGAAAATGCGATCACGCCCCGCGCCGCCGTCGAGGTCATCATTCCCGCCATTGCCGAACAGGCGGTCCAGCCCTTGCGCACCGGATACTCTGTCCGCACCTGACCCGCCGGACAGCAGATCATCACCCTCGCCGCCGTTTATGGTATCCGCACCACCGCCCGCGTTGATGTTGTCATCTCCGTCGCCGCCCGCAATGCTCTCTTGCGCATTGCCGCCGATAAAGCGGTCACTGAAGGCCGATCCGAGGAACCGTTCGATGGACTCAAAACTGTCCCCTGTCGCCTCGTAACCGCCAGAGACACCACCCGCCCGCAGATCAATCAAGACCCGCCCCGACGCATCCGCATAGCTGGCCGTATCTCTGCCCGTTCCGCCGTTCAGATGATCCGCGCCGAACCCGCCGATCAGCGTATCATGCCCCGCGCCGCCGTTGAGCGTATCGGCATTGCGCCCGCCCTCCAGAATATTCGCAACGGCTGACCCGGTAATCACGTCGCGCCCGCTGCCGCCAATGACATTCTCGATGTCGAACAACAGGTCGGCTCCCGTGCCGCTGCTATAGGCGTTTGCATAGCGATTATCCGCGAGAAACGTTGAACCGAGATCGACCGTCACGGCATAGGGTGACTGCGCATAGCTGACCGTGTCGTTACCGGACAGGGCATCACCCGCGCCATTGCCCCCGTACAGCTCGTCATATCCTTCGCCGCCGGACAGTGTGTCATCGCCCGCACCGCCCATCAGATAGTCGTTGCCATCACCGCCATTGATGCTGTCATTGCCGGAGAACCCGGCCACAGTGTCCTCGCCCGCGCCCGCATTGATCCGGTCCGCGAGGCTTGTGCCGAAGATTTGCGATGACCCCCGCCCCCAGGCTTGCGTGACAGTCTGCGCCGCCGCGTCGTAATCCCAAACCAGCGTTGTCCGGCTGGAGATGCCCGCGAATTCGGGTGTACCGTAGAGATAGCGCAATGCCTCACCGTCGAACGTGCCGAGCGATCCCGTATCCGGCCCGTGATACGACAGTACCGTATGGGACGTGTTATCCACATCGCTGCTGAGGCGGATTTCGCCCTCATGCGCGTGTTTCAGTCCGATGGCATGGCCGATTTCATGGGCCAGAAGATCCACGCCTGTATTGCCGCGTCTGGAAAGATCGATGAACACGTCGCCGGAGATTTCCTGCTCGACCACCTGCCCGGCGAATACCTGCCGGGACGGCAGATAGGAAAACGCATTCGCCCCGTGCGAGCGGCTGAGATCCAGATCGAAATTGCCGAGCCGGATGTCGCCTTTGCCCTGCGCAACCTCGACAAAGGTGATACCGGCCTGCGCCTGCCAAAGGTCAAACGCCGCGCGGGCCTGCGCCTTTTGCTGGCCTGTGAAGGCGACGAACGAGTTTTCGAATGCCTGCGATTGATGATCGCTGATGTAATCCGCCCCGACCGTATCGAAGGAATAAGTCAAAACCGTCGGCGTCCCGACCGTGTAGCGGCCGTTCCAGGATGTGCCGGATAAAAGAGCGGTGAAATTCTCGACAAAACGCATAACGATTCCCAACGACCTGCTGAACCGGCGTTGAGTGATTTTAACGCCTTGTTAATGGGTGGGAACAGCAAGCGGCGGGCCAAGCGGCGAAGCCCTCTTGACGTTGAACGCGATATGGCCAACGCTACACGCAAGCCGCCTCCATAGAGGGGCTGCAAAAACAAAGACTTTCGGGAGAGAAACCATGAAATTTCGTCTGCTTCAGGCGGCTACCGCCCTTGCCTTGATTACCGGCGCCGCGTCCGCCGATGACATCGAGTTGCGCGCTTCGCACCAATGGAACAACAAAGATGTGCGTCACGAAATGGTGCAGATCATTGCTGACGAGCTTGAAAAAGCGGACACCGGCGTATCGATGAAAGTGTTCCCGTCTAAGACACTCTACAAACCCAAAGAGCAATGGGCGCCCCTGACCACGGGCGAACTTGACGTGTCCGCATTCCCGCTTGCCTATGCCGCGAACCGCCATGCCGAGTTTGACGCGACGCTGATGCCGGGTCTGGTCAAAAACCACGAGCACGCCGCGCGCCTGAACGATTCCGACTTTATCGGCGGCATGAAGGAAATCATGGACGATAACGGTGTCATGGTGATTTCCGATGCGTGGCTTGCGGGTGGCTTTGCCTCCAACAAGAAATGCGTCCTCTCACCCGAAGACGTGAAGGGCCAGGTGTTCCGCGCGGCGGGCAAGGCGTTCAACCAGATGCTTCAGGGCGCGGGCGCGTCGATCCAGTCGATGCCGTCTTCCGAGATCTACACCGCGCTCCAGCAGGGTGTTCTCGACGGGGCCAACACATCCTCCGGCTCGTTTGTCTCGTACCGCATTTACGAGCAAACCAAGTGCCTCACCATTCCGGGCGAACATGCGTTGTGGTTCATGTATGAGCCGATCCTGATGTCGAAGGCATCCTTCGCGAAATTGAACGATGCGCAGAAAGAAGCCGTTATGGCGGCGGGCCAAGTGGCCGAGGATTGGTTCGCCGAAAAAGCGGCCGGCCTTGATAGCACGATGGAAGAAACTTTCGGGGAAGCGGGCGTGGAGATCGTCTCCATGACGGCGGATCAAGCCAAAGCGTGGCGCGACATCGCTCAGGAAACCTCCTACAAGGCGTTTGCCGAGAAGGTAAAAGGCGGACAGGACATCATTGACATGGCCCTCGCCGTCAAGTAGCGGTATTTTAGCTAAGTACAGTGTTTGATAAATTGATAGATATACGAATAGAGAAAATTTCTGTCGAAAAACGAGGCCGAAACCACATAGTTTCCATAGTCGACTGAATAACTATTTTAGTTATATTAGGTAATTTAGAATGCTCACTCTCATCGACCGCCTCTCCCTCCTCGCCGCCATCGTCGCCGCCACCCTCCTGGGCATCGCCATCATCCTTGTCTGCCAGATGGTCTATCTGCGCTACATCCTCGGCGCATCCGCCCCGTGGCAGACGGAGGCCGTGACGGTATCACTGGTCGCCGCGACCCTGCTGGGCAGCGCCTATGTCCTCAAAGAACGCGGGCATGTGGCGGTCGGGCTGGTTGTTCAGCCAGATGCTGTCATCCTTCTCGATCACCCAAAGCGCGGCAGAGGCGATTGCGGGAGCGGGGCTGAACAAATGGGTGCTGATGATCTCGATCAACATCTTTCTGCTGATCGCCGGATTCTTCCTGCCCCCCGTCGCGGTAATCCTGATGACCGCCCCGATCTTGCTGCCGATTGTACTGGCGGCGGGGTTTGACCCCTACTGGTT
>CALDZQ010000201.1 GCA_937944035.1 uncultured Neomegalonema sp.
CAGCGCTTCGGCAACTGGCTCGCCTGCCGCCTGATCCGCCTGTTCTGGGGCGTGGCACACACCGATCTCGGCCCCTTCCGCGCCATCACCCGCGAGGCGCTCGACGATCTCGACATGCGCGACACGGATTTCGGCTGGACCGTAGAGATGCAGGTCAAAGCGGCGCAACAGCGGCTTACCACCATCGAAGTCCCCGTCCCCTACCGCAAGCGCATCGGCCACTCAAAAATCTCCGGCACGATTCGCGGAACCTTCGCGGCGGGCACGAAGATCCTGTGGGTGATTTTCAGGAGCGCCATTACCGCTAGTCGTGATAGGGCAGGGCGATAGCCTAAGTTTAAATGAAGAAATTTACTTTATTGAAAGCGTTTTTCATGGCTATGTTAGAGTAACAGCATCATAGTTTCGGGAATGTGACGTGATTTCCAGCCTGAGAGCCACATTCCAGTTGTCGGAAGCGGATCGTGTTTACTTCGACCGCGATGACCGAATGCGACGGGGGTTGCGTGCCAAGGCCTTGATGCTTGGGATCGCACTCTACGTACCGTACTGCATTTTCGATGTTATCGCTTTCCCGGAGCACAGCGCGGCATTCCTGCTGCTCCGGGGCGGCGCGATTTTGGGCATGGCGATCGGTTGCCTGTGGTTCATCCGGGCATCAACACGGACGCAGCGTGAACTGGCCATCCTTTTCTATTGCGCTGTCGCTACAGCCGGAATGCTCGCCCTGTCACTGATTACCGAGGAGGCGGCCATCTATTTCCACTTCGGCGCTGCGGTATCGGTGTTGTACGGCGGCGTGACCTTCTACATCAGGCCCGCACTGATCGTCCTGATCTGTATCGCCATTACCCCAAGTTTTATTCTGGCCCTGAGCCTTTCGGGATTGCCCTCCCCTATCAAAATAATCGACGGGATGCTGTTGGCGACTGCCGTTGCGACAATCGCAGGCTCCAACATCTACCGTCACAAGCTGGAGCGTCAGCAGCATGAGGACGAACAGACACTGATCCAAGCCAAACAGGCGGCGGAACGCGCCCTTGCACAAGCGCTGGAAGCCGATAAGGCGAAGGACAATCTGCTCGCCGGGGTCTCGCATGAACTGCGAACACCGATGAATGCGATCATCGGTTTCTCGGACGCGATGCGGACTGGGATATTCGGTACGGTTCAGCCTGATGCCTATCGTGATTATGTGAACCATATCCATTCCAGCGGTCTGATCCTGAGGCGGAACATCGACGACCTGCTCGATCTCTCCAGTTCGTCGATGGGGAAAATGGGGTTCGAGGAAACGCGGTTCCAGCTTGCGGATGCTGCCTCCGACGCAGTGACCTCGTGCACCTTTCACGCCCAGGAAAACGGGGTCAGCCTGATCCTCGAAGGGGTGGAAAACGACGTGAAGATCGTGGCGGATCGTCAGCGTCTGGAACAGGCCATTCTCAATCTGCTCATGAATGCTATCAAGTTTTCGGCGTCGGGCCAGTCGGTTGTCGTGGCTCTTCACCGAACCGAAGACATGAAAGCGTGTATTTCGGTAAGCGACCGGGGATGCGGGATCGCTAAGGACGTGCTCGCCAGAATCACCGATCCCTTTGTGCAACAACAAGCGGATACACAGAAAAGCGGATATGGCGGCTTGGGGATCGGCCTGGCTATCGTGACGAATGTCATGGAAGCGATTGGCGGCTCGCTGAAAGTCGAGAGTACCGAGGGCACGGGAACTGTTGCCAGCCTCTTCATACCCCAATGGCGCGTCCTCGATACATCCGCACAAAAGGCAAAAGCTGCTGCCAGAACAGAACGCATGAAGGTCGGTTGACCCTTAGCCGATCCTTAAATCGTTCAGGGTGCTCTAGAGTAACGACCGCAGCTCATGCCTTTGTTCGAGGGGCAGCATGTCCGCAACCGCAGTCAGCAGATCAAGCAACCGTCTGTCCCCGGTTTCACGCGCTTCCGGTCTTGCGGTCACAATCATCAGGCGGACGCGGTTTCGCGGCGTCTTTCCAAGCTCTGCAAGCCATTCGGTGAGCTTTTTATAATACACCTCAAATTGCGGGGACTCAGGGTGAAGCTCTTCGCTGAAATCTTTCAGCGCCCATTCCGTGTTCCGTCCGTCCAGGTTTTTATACTGTTTGAGGTACATCGCGGCGTCCAGCTCCTCGTAACCGATGAACTTGGAGAAACCGAACATGGGTTTTTCAGGGTCGCTCAGGCTGATGTACCAGGCATGAACGAAGCTGAAATGCTTTGAAATTTCGGGTTCTTTGCCTAGCTCGGCATTCAACCTTTCAATATTTTCAAACACTTGGTCCGCATTCGTAATCAACTTCATGGCTTTGTCCTTTCTATAGCGTTTTCAAGGGCAATGGGTTCATTGCCCGACTCGGAAAACGCGCTGAAACAAGAAGTTAGAGCATCCTGAACGATCCTTATATCGTTCAGGATGCTCTAAATCTGATCTAGATGTAGACGTTAAAAGATATTAAATCAAGTACATCGAATGTAGATGATTTAGATGCCCGTGCTGCGGGTTT
>CALDZQ010000202.1 GCA_937944035.1 uncultured Neomegalonema sp.
GTATCCGGCGGATCATGCAACGCATAAAGTGCCAGCGCATGACAATCCTTCAGCACGAAATCCACCGGATGCCGCCCCCGATCCCTGTGACCGGGCGGCTTTCCCGGCCTGATCGGGGCGATATATTTGCCCGTTTCAGCCCGCCCCGCCTCCCGCTTGGCCTCCCACCGCGCCAGCCGCCGCGCCTGTTTCGGCACATCACTCAAAGCGGATTGCAAAGCCGATAACCGCCGCATCAGGTGTTCCGCACTCACCTCATCATCGGGCGAGACGATCACAACCGGCTCAAAAACCTCCACATCATCGAAAAACCGGATATTCGGCTCCGGCCTCCGCCCCCGCCAAGCCGAGCGCGGCTTAAAAGATTTGCGCGCATCAAACAGCGCAAATGCCGGAACCCGCCCAGCGCCTTGAGACTCGCCCGCAATCACAGGCCCGCCGCGCGAAACAGCCGTGCCCGCCTCAATCTTCAAAACCAGTTTCACCACAACAACCAGCCTACGGAACGCCGATTCCGCAGGCCGCAAAACCCGCCAAATCCCCGTCCGCACATGTCGTGGCATAGCCTTGCCGCCACCCGCCATAAGCAGCAGCGCAGCAACCATCCGCAGCAATGCGTCGCGGTGACGGTCTATGGCGAGTGTCCAGTCCATACGGTGCTAAATAAGTCCTTTTGCGATAGCAAGTCGGCACCGAATAGAACTATATAAGAACATATGTCAAGAGTGCGCTCGAAATTTTCACACCAAAACCCCCGCCCGACAGGATGCTGAAAACTCTTCGGCAACTAAAGTCATCCGCGATCAGGTTGATCCATAGAGCGTCAGAATTCACGCAGGTCTTGGCGGGAAATTGTCCCGCTGCGCAAACGCTCTTGCAATCGGGGCGGGTCATCGCCTATTTAATCCTTGAGGAGTCGCCGGGCGAGCCGACCGCCAACTTGGTCAGGTCCGGAAGGAAGCAGCCACAACGGTTTGGATTCGGGTCGTGCGGCTTCTCACTTTCAAAATACGCGTGGTTAATGTATCAATACTCTCCCTTTGAGAGTGCGATGAACCATGTTGCAGCGGAACCTTTATGTCAGTGCGACCGATGCCGGCGGCGGATTTGCCGAGCGGGGCATGACCGATCTTGCGCGGGCGCTGAAGGTGTTTGACCGCTACGTCGAGGCTGATGCGGGCGGCGAGGCGGCGTTTACGCTGTTGAGCGACCATGACGGGCGGCTGCATGTCAAACGCGCCGGAGACGGTTTCGGCGTGCGGGTTATCGCGCGCAACGCCCGCGACGCGATGCTGGGCGGTTTGCTGCCCGCGCGCGAGGCGATGGTTTGGGAGGTGTCGGGCGTGGATGTGGCGCAGGTGCATGGCCTGATTACCGCGCTTTACAAACTTCCGGCATCGGAGTTTCGGTTGCAGGTGAAGCGGGAGATGGCGGGATGAGCCTGATTATAAAACCGCATCAGGCGCTGCGGGTCTTGGCTTCATCGGCACTGTGGCGGCATTGACCGGGCGGGGATTTCTTGAGCATGACCGCCATATGGCCTATTCGGTAGCGCGCGGGGAAGACGTGCCCGCTTATCCGCTGTCGCTCACGCGTGAAGATTGGACGAAAAGACCATGAGATTTCTCGATCAGGCCAAGATTTACATTGCCTCCGGTTGGGGCGGCAATGGCTGCTCGTCTTTCCGGCGTGAGGCGTTTGTCGAGTTCGGCGGGCCGAACGGCGGCGATGGCGGTAAGGGCGGTGATGTGTTTGCGGAGGCGATTGCCGGGCTGAACACACTGATCGACTTTCGCTATGCCCAGCACCACAAAGCGCAGCGCGGTAAGAACGGCGCCGGGCGTGACAAGACAGGAGCGGGTGGTGAGGATAAGTTTATCCGCGTTCCGGTCGGGACCGAAATCTATGACCTCGACACCGACGAGCTGATCGCTGATCTGACAACGGTCGGACAGCGCGTGTTGATTGCCGAGGGCGGGAATGGCGGCTGGGGGAATGCGCGGTTCAAGACCTCGACCAACCGCGCGCCGCGTCAAGCCAATCCGGGGCATCCGGGTGTCGAACGCACGCTGATCCTGCGGCTGAAACTGATTGCGGATTCGGGGTTGCTGGGCTTGCCGAATGCGGGGAAGTCGACATTTCAGGCGGCGGTGACGAATGCGAAGCCGAAGATTGCCGACTACCCTTTCACCACGCTGCATCCGGGGCTTGGCGTTGTGGCGATGGATGGCAAGGAATTCGTGTTGGCCGATATTCCGGGCCTGATCGAAGGGGCGAGCGAAGGCGCGGGGCTGGGCGACAGATTTCTGGGCCATCTCGAACGCTGTGCCGTGCTTTTGCATCTGGTGGATGGCACGTCGGAGGATGTCGTCGATGATTATGAGACGATTTTGGGCGAGCTTGAGGGCTATGGCGGCGGCTTGATCGACAAGCCGCGTATCGTGGGCCTGAACAAAATCGATGCGCTGACCGATGAGGAAATCACTGAGAAAGCCGACCTGCTGCGCGCGGCGGGGGCGGAGCAGATTATGATGCTGTCCGGCGTCACCTCCAAAGGCGTGCCCGACGTGCTGCGCGCGATGCAGCGTGAAATTGAGGAGTTCCATAAGCCTGCGGAGCCGGAGGAGGCGGTCGCGTGGACGCCTTAGAGTATCCTGAACGATATAAGGATCGTTCCGGGCACTCTAACTTCTTCTTTTGGCGCGTTTTCCGAGTCGAGCAATGAACCCATTGCCCTTGATAACGCCCTAGAACGTAAACCGGCCTGAATATCAGTCCGATCCTCTTTTCACTCCGGTCGGATTGCGCGCGTGGGTTTGCGTGGCTGATGCTCGCATGGTACGCTGTTGGCGCACCAACGCTTCAGGAGTCCCCCATGCCCGTCAAAAAAGCCTCCGTCAGCTTTACCGACCCCGCCTTCGATTTCGCGCAAAGCCTGGTCGATCGCGGCGAATACCCCACCATCAGCGCAGCGGTCAGCGGCGAATTAATCCGCGCCCGCGATCGGCGCGAGGAATACCAACGCTTGCTGGAGGCTGAAATCCTCAGACGCTCAGAGCTGCCGGACGATCAGTGGATACGTGTTGAGGACGATAATTATTTCGAGAAACGCTTCCTCGAACGCCACGGCATGAAAGACGAAAAGCAGTGATCCGGCGTGACTTGCACCCGCTGTTCATTGACGATGTTGACCGGATCGAATCCCATATTTTCGAGGTTAGCGGCGATGCGCGAGCGGCACTGTCCCGTGTTCGCGAGATTGATGCGTTGGTGAAAGATATTTTGAGCAATCCTACTTCCGGAGTGCGTCTGGATGGCAGCTTGAGCGGGCATTTGGTGCGTCATGGCGGGCGGGATCATAAGATTACAATCGTCTTCCGGCCCTTCCCCGATGAGGGGCGTGTCCGGTTTCTTATCGCGGCATTCGGCGGGCAAAACTGGTCCGTCTCAGCCACGCAAAGGATGTGAGAATGCGGGGTTTCAACGCACCACGTTTCCTTAGTGAGGGCCACACCCTCGTCATAAAAATCGGCTCGGCACTGCTCGTCGATCCTGAGACGGGCGGCTTGCGCACGGCATGGCTGGACGCGCTGGCGAGCGATGTTGCGGGCCTGCGTGAGCGCGGTAAGCGGGTTGTGCTGGTCTCTTCCGGTGCGATTGCGCTGGGGCGGGGTGTTCTGGACCTGCCGCGCACCGCGTTGCCGCTGGAGCAGGCGCAGGCGGCGGCGGCGGCGGGGCAGATCGTGCTGGCCCGCGCGTATGCCGAGGCGCTTGCACCGCATGACATCGCCGCCGCGCAGGTTTTGCTGACGCTGGACGATACCAAGGACCGTCGCCGCTATCTGAACGGGCGGGCGACGATGGCGACCTTGCTGGAGTTGGGCGCGCTGCCCATCGTCAATGAGAATGACACGGTTGCGACGGATGAAATCCGCTATGGCGACAATGACAGGCTGGCGGCGCGGGTTGCGTTGATGGCGAGTGCGGACAGGCTGATCCTGCTGTCCGATGTGGATGGTCTCTATACGGCGAACCCGATGACGAACCCGGATGCGGAGCGGCTGGCTGTGGTCGAAACGATCACGCCTCAGATTGAGGCGATGGCGGGCGGGGCGGTGTCGGCGCTCAGCAAAGGCGGGATGCGCACGAAAATCCTCGCGGCAAAGACCGCTTTGCAAGGCGGTTGTGCGATGGCGATTGCGCGGGGGGACCGGCTGAACCCGCTATCCGTGCTGGCCGATGGTGCGCCCTGCACATGGTTTGTGCCGCAAGACTCGCCGCAGACCGCGCGCAAGCAGTGGATCGCGGGCCTCAAACCCGAAGGGGTGCTTCGGATTGATGACGGGGCGGCAAAGGCGCTGCGTGCGGGCCGTTCGCTGCTGCCCGCCGGGGTGCGGGGTGTTGAGGGCGGTTTCGGGCGGGGCGAGCCTGTCGCGCTGGTGACGCTGGCGGGGGAGGCTGTGGGGGCGGCGATTTGTGCTTATACCTCGACCGAAACCGCGCGGATTGCCGGGCGGCAGAGCGCGGAGATTGAAGAAATCCTCGGCTATGCGGGCCGCTCGGCTGTGGTGCATCGCGATGATATGGTATTGTGGGATTGAACGCGGAGGAAGCTTATGAATATCGCAGTGGCAACGATATGTGTGATGTTTCGCCGTTTGATACTGTGCCGTCCAGTCTTGGCGCGTTGTGGACTGTGTGAGAGGGGCTTTAGATGAACGATCAAACCGCTGTTGATGTATCGGCTATGATGCAGGAAATCGGGACCGCTGCGCGTGATGCGGCCCGTGCGCTTGCCAGCGCCAGCAGTGCGGCGAAGGAAAGCGCGCTGCGGGCTGCCGCTGTGGCGATCCGGGAGAGTGTTCCGGCGATCCTCGACGCCAATGCCAAAGACCTCGCCTATGGCCGTGACAA
>CALDZQ010000203.1 GCA_937944035.1 uncultured Neomegalonema sp.
CGGATAGGCGAATTTATAAATATTCGGGAAGTAATCACCGATCAGGCCGATGCGCTCTCCGAAATCACCGAAGCCCATGCCGCCGTAAATCCACATGAATGCGATCAGCGCGGCGAACAGAAAAGTCGATCCGATGCTGAGTACTTTGACGAACTTGATGTCTGTGCTGGAATAGGCCGCCGCGAGGATAACGCAGAAGACGATTACATAAAATGTCGTCACCACACTCTTGCCATCGCCGATTTCCGGGATGTAGGAGGGCAGATAGATGAGGAACAGGCTGGCCGTGAAGGCGCAAGTGCCTATAATCACAAGGTTATTGAGGATTTTGACAACAGGGATTTCAAAAAATTTCACCCGTGGCTCGATCACGCAGAAGTAAAAACTGGTCAGGAAATAGAAGCTCCAGATCAGAAATCCCCAGAAGCCGAACTCGATGGCGAGGGGGTTGGTGAACTGGTATTCCGGTCCGGCTGCGGCATCGGCATAGCCCGGAAACTCGGTCAGCGGGAACATTATCAACCCGACATCAAGGCCGGATGTGAAGAGAATCGCGATGAATGTGAACAATGGCACAGGCGTGACGCCGACCACGCGCACATTCCACCATTTGATGACGCAAAAGGCCACGAGGGCCAGCGCGAGAAGTATTCCGAAAGATATGATAAGTGTCAGTGAGCCAGCCATATGCGGCTTCCCCCCCCATTTTGAGTTTATTTGTTTATTTCATTGGGGAGCAGACAAGCGCGTTGCACTGCACGGTGCAAGCAAAACCTGTTTGGCATGTCTGCGGTTGAAATCAGTACCCGCTTCTGCGCGTTGATTTCCGGCTGAGAACCCACTACCCAGCGTTCAGGTTTGATTGAGAGGCTACTTTTATGACGGTCCATTTGCATCACGGTGATCTGCCCGCAGGGCTTGATCTGGGTAAAATCGTTGCGATTGATACGGAGACGATGGGCCTGAACCCGCACAGAGACAGGCTTTGCCTGATCCAGCTGTCGTCGGGCGATGGTGATGTCCATCTGGTCAAATATGAGCCGGGTGTGCCGCAATCGCCTAATTTGGTGAAAATATTGAGTGATCCGACGGTTTTAAAGCTGTTCCACTTCGGACGCTTTGATATTGCGGTGTTGGGACGGGCGTTCGGCGTCACGACAGCCCCGGTTTACTGCACTAAAATCGCCTCTAAGCTCGTGCGGACTTACACCGACAGGCACGGTCTCAAAGAACTGTGCCGTGAATTACTCAGCGTCGATATTTCCAAGCAACAGCAAAGTTCTGACTGGGGGGCGGCCACGCTGACGCAAGATCAGAAAAACTATGCGGCCAGCGATGTTTTGTATTTGCACAAGATAAAAGAAGAACTTGATCGCCGCTTACTGCGCGAGCGCCGGATGGAGGTGGCACAAGCGTGCTTCAATTTCTTGCCGAGCCGTGCGGTGCTTGATCTTATGGGTTGGCCAGAGATTGACATCTTTTCCCATTAAGGACGCCGGATGAGTGACGAATCCAAGCCCGACTCCGCCCTGACGATTGCCCGCAGAGTGCTGGCCATTGAGGCGGATGCGTTGCGGGCGTTGTCCGAGTCGCTCGATGCGCGTTTCGAGGCGGCGGTCGATATGCTTGCGGCTGTGAAGGGCAGGGTGATCGTTTCAGGTATGGGCAAAAGCGGCCATGTCGGGCGAAAAATCGCCGCGACACTCGCCTCGACAGGAACGCCCGCACAGTTTGTACACCCGGCCGAAGCAAGCCACGGTGATCTGGGCATGGTCACGCGCGAAGATGTTGCGCTGGTGCTGAGCAATTCCGGCGAGACACCCGAATTATCGGACCTGATCGCGCATACGCGCCGCAATGGTATTCCCCTCATCGCCATCGCATCGCGCCCGCAAAGCACACTCATGCAAGCGGCGGATATTAGCTTGCCGCTGCCGAAAGCGCCGGAGGCATGTCCGATGGGCCTTGCGCCCACCACGTCGACGACGGCGACGCTGGCACTGGGCGATGCGCTGGCGGTCGCGCTGATGGAGCGGATGAATTTCCGGCCCGAAAATTATCGCATGTTGCATCCGGGGGGGACGCTCGGCTCCCGGCTTTTGAAGGTCGAGCAAAAGATGCATCGCGGTGCGGAATTGCCGCTGACATCGCCGGACAGCTCGGTTGTCGATGCGATGCTGGAGATAAGCGGGAAGTCATTCGGTCTCGCGGGAGTGACCGATGCGCAGGGACGCTTGGTCGGGGTGATTTCCGACGGTGATCTGCGCCGGAATATCGATCATCTGTTCGAGCGTAAGGCGGGGGATATTATGTCTACCGCGCCGAAAACAATCAGGAAATCCGCCCTGTTGGAGCAAGCGCTTGAGATCATGAATCGCAACGCGATCACGGCGCTTTTTGTGGTTGATGACGAGGCGGGAGAGGATGTCCCCGCGATCCCCGTCGGCCTGATACACATCCATGATTGCCTTGGGGCAGGGTTGAAATGATCCAGCCGCAACCGCTTTTGACAGGTGATGACGGCGCGCGCAAAGTTGTGCGCCCGCGCCGGACCCTGTGGTTGGCGGCTTTGCTTGGGATCATCGCTTTTCTGCCTTTTCTGGTCGTGTTCACGCAGACCGGCAATAAGTCACCCGATGCGGTCAAGCTTACGGATTCGGATCAGAAATCACTGCAAGACGGTTTGCGGATGATCGGACCCAGTTTTTCGGGCCGCACGGATAAGGGCGAACCTTATACTGTGCGCGCGGCATGGGCGTTGCCGAATGCGCCCAAGCCGACGCGCATCACGCTTGATGACATCACCGCGAGCCTGAAAATGACGGATGGCCGCCAGATAACGATGACATCAAAGCGCGGCACGTTCTTCCCCAAAACCGAGAAATTGCACCTGAAATCAGGCGTCTTTGCCCGCACGTCGGACGGATATACGCTGGAAACACCCAGTGCGTCGGTGGACATCGGTGACAATGTGATGAGCACTGACTCGGAGATAAAGATCACCGGCCCGCGAGGCTCCATTCGGGCCGATATGCTAGAAGCGCTGGACGGGACGGATCGAATGGTTATCTTTACCGGAAATGTTCGAGTTGTTTTTGTGCCAGAGTCACCGCCGCAATGACTGAAATTGATTAAGGATGGCGTCTATGTACCCTTCGGTCCGAAATGCTCTCTTCGCCTGTGTCGTGCCGTGCATGATGGCGGGCGGGGTTGCGCTGGCGCAAACTTCTGCCGTCCCCGGTGGTTTTAAGCACGACTCAACTCAGCCCATCGAAATCTCAGCCGATGCGCTGGAAGTGCGGCAGGAGCAGCAGACGGCGGTGTTTACGGGCGCGGTTGATGCCCGTCAGGGCGATGTGCGGATGCAGGCGGACCGTCTGATCGTCTCTTATGACGCCGATGCGAATGAAGGCGGTGGAGAGCAGAGCGCTATTCGAAGCGTTCGCGCCGAAGGGTCGGTCTTCATCACCGGTACGGATCAAAGCGCGCAGGGGGATTGGGCGGATTATGATGTCGCCTCCGGCGTTATCCTGATGGGTGACACCGTCACGCTGACACAAGGGCAGGGGAACGTGCTGGGCGGGGGCAAGTTGCGCATTGATCTGAATGCCGGAAATGCGCGGATCGACGCTGGTGAAGTGCGGACGGATGGAACCCGCGAGCGTGTCGGCGGTATCTTCCTGCCCACCCAAAGATGATTTGTCTTCAAATATGTAAACGCAATTCACGGCATTTAAACACGGGCCGCGTTAAGGTGGAACCAGTCAATGAGATCTGACTCGGATGTTGTCACGGGTGGTAAGCGGAACCGGGGAAAACCGGATCTTCGCGTCGCGGGTGGTTCAGCGGGTTTGGTGGTCGATCGTATTGGCAAAAGCTATCGGCGCCGCCCTGTGGTTCGCAGTGTATCACTGACCCTGAACCGGGGCGAGGTCGTTGGCTTGCTGGGGCCGAACGGTGCGGGGAAGACGACATGCTTTTACATGATAACGGGGTTGATCCCGGCGGATTACGGTACGATCACGCTGGATGGTCAGGACGTGACAACCCTGCCGATGCACCGTCGCGCGCGTTTGGGCGTGGGCTATCTGCCGCAGGAAGCCTCAATCTTTCGCGGGCTGTCAGTCGAGCAGAACATAAGCGCCGTGCTGGAATTGGTCGAACCGACGCGCAGCAAGCGCCAGCACAAGCTGGATGCGCTGCTGGCGGAGTTCTCGATTACACATCTGCGCCGGACCCCCGCACTGGCGCTGTCGGGCGGGGAGCGGCGCAGGGTGGAAATCGCGCGGGCGCTGGCAACCGAGCCGGACTTTATCCTGCTGGACGAACCCTTCGCCGGGGTCGATCCGATTGCTGTGGGCGACATCCGCGCGCTTGTCTCTCACCTGAAGGATCGCGGAATCGGGGTTCTGATTACCGATCACAATGTGCGGGAAACATTGAGTATCATCGACAGAGCGTATATTCTGCACGACGGTCAGGTTTTGAAGCAAGGCACGCCGCAAGAGATAATCGGCGATGCGGATGTTCGCAGGGTCTATCTGGGCGATGGCTTCCGTCTCTGAAGACCGTGTTTGCGTCATTGTGGAATAGGGGGGTCTGAGCCATGTCGATGGGAGTAGGCCTACAACTCCGCCAGTCGCAATCGCTGGTGATGACCCCGCAGTTGCAGCAGGCGATCAAGCTGTTGCAAATGTCCAATCTTGATCTCAGCGAATATGTCGCGCAGGAAATTGAGCGTAATCCGCTGCTCGAAGTCGCGCCGCCCGCATCTGAGGATAAGCGCGAAGGCAATCAGCGCGAGGCCGTCGAAACGCCCGCAACCCCCTCCGATCTGTCCAGCCAGCTGCGCGAGGATAACCACAATCGCGCCGAGGACACGTTCGATACCGGGCTGGAGAATGTCTATGCCGACCAATCCGTAGCCGAGCGTCAAGCTGAAGGAGCCGCTGCGGCGGCGGAAGCCTCCGGCCCGGTCAGCGAGGAAGGGGCCGGGTGGACGGCTGTCGGTAAGGGCGGATCATCGAGTTTTGATTCCTCCGATTTCGATCTTGAGTCGACGCTGGCTGAAGAGAAATCACTGCGCGATCACATGCTCGACCAACTGGGCATGACCGCCGCTCCCCATCGCATCCGCGCCATTGCGATGTATCTTGTCGAGATGATTGATGAGGCCGGGTATGTGAAAGCTGACGATGGCTTCATCGCCGCGCAACTCGGCGCGTCGGAGGAAGACGTTGAGGCGGCGTTCAAGTTGGTTCACGGCTGCGATCCGGCAGGCGTCGGTGCGCGCAGCCTTGCGGAATGTTTGAAACTGCAGCTGATCGAGAAAAACCGCCTCGATCCGGCCATCGGCGCATTGCTCGACAATCTTGAATTGCTGGCGACCGGAAAGCTGCAA
>CALDZQ010000204.1 GCA_937944035.1 uncultured Neomegalonema sp.
CATTCCGAGTGCTTCACCGGAGACCATCTCGGCTCGCTCAAATGCGATTGCGGCCCGCAACTGCGCGCCGCCCTTGCACAGATTTCGGCCAACAAAGGCGGCATCCTGCTTTATCTCGCCCAGGAGGGGCGCGGCATCGGCATGGCCAACAAACTGCGCGCCTATGCCTTGCAGGATCAGGGCTTTGACACCGTCGATGCCAATCACCGTCTGGGGTTCGAGGATGACGAACGCGATTTCCGCGTCGCCTCGCTGATGCTCAAATCGCTGGGTTTCTCGGCGGTCGAGGTGATGACCAACAACCCGCGCAAACTGGACGCCTTCACCCGCAACGGCATCGAAGTCACCGCCCGCGTCCCCCTCGCCGTCGGCCGCACCGACGAGAACACCGCCTATCTCGACACCAAAGCCGCCCGCAGCGGGCATTTGCTATAGAGCGTTTTCAAGGGCATCGGGTTCACTGCCCGACCCGGAAGACGCGCCAAAACAATGAGGCAGAGCGCCCTGAATGATCCTCATATTATCCGGGATGCTCCGGCAACGCTGAGTCACTCTTTACGGGCAGGCCGGAATCATTCGCCAAATATCACCAACGCCCAATGCCACCCTTGCCATCCGCCTCCGTCGCCCCAACATAATTTCAAAAGGAGATGCTGATGCGACGACGCACTTTTATTGCTGCCACCACCCTCGGCGCGCTTGGCGTGGCCGCTTGCAGCAGACGCACAGCGACTCCCCTGCCGGACAGTGTCGCCGAACGCGCTTTTCCGCCGCTGGGCCGCATCATCAATATCAACGGCCTGCCGGTTCACACCTTGGAGCGCGGCACGGGCGGCCCGCCCGTCATCCTGATCCACGGCGCGAGCGTCAACCTGCGAGACTGGAGCTTTTCCCTGATGGATCAGCTGTCACGCCGCAACCGCGTGATCGCGATGGACCGCCCCGGCTTCGGCTATTCCAAACGCGGCACGGGCGCATGGTCGCCCTCCCGTCAGGCGGCACAACTGCGCGGGGCGGCGTTGGAAATGGGTGTGCAAAAACCCATCGTTATCGGCCACAGCTGGGGCGCGGCGGTCGCCCTCGCATGGGCGCTCGACTATCCCGATGATGTCAGCGGCGTCATCCCCGTCTCCGGTGCGACGATGCCGTGGGGAACAACTGTCAGCGTGTTTCAGCGCCTCGGCATCGGCCGCCTCGGCGTCGATTACTATCAGGCCAGCCTGTCCCGCCGCGCGGAGGAAGGGGCCATCGAAGATTTCGTAAGCCGCGCCTTCCGGCCACAGCAACCGCCTCCGGGCTATATCGACTATGTCGGCGCGCCGCTGTCCTTGCGGGCCGGAACACTGGAAGCCAACGCCCAGGATCTCAGCGCCCTGCACCTCGCCCTTGTCGATATGGCAAAGCGCTATCGCGGCCTGCGCGTCCCGGTCGAGAGCGTCCACGGCGAGCTTGACTGGCTGCTCTCCCCCGAACAGCATGTGCAGGAATTCACCGCCACAGCGCCAAATGTCCGCTCAACCATCGCGGGCGGCGTCGGGCATATGGCCCATCACGCCCGCCCCGACCTGCTGATCGCCGCCATCGACCGTCTCTCAGGCAGAGGGTGAGCGTCACAGACCTCATCGTCGGCCCCGCCGGTATCGCCCGTTTCGGCGGGCGCGCCATCCCCTGCGCCATCGGACGGGGGGGCATTGTCAGCGATAAACGCGAAGGCGACGGCGGCACGCCTGTCGGGATTTGGCGGGTTGAATCAGGCTATTACCGCGCCGATCGCATGGCCGCCCCCCGCACCGCAATCCCGCTGCGCGCGACCGGACCCCGCGACGGCTGGTCCGATGATCCCAAGGACACCGCCTATAACGACGCCATCACCATGCCCTATCCCTGCTCGCACGAGCGGATGCGGCGGGGCGACGGGCTTTATGATCTGGTGCTGGTCCTCGACCACAACCGCCACCCGCCGCAACCGGGCGCGGGCAGTGCGATTTTCATCCATTGCTGGCGGGCGCCCCGCTTTCCCACCGCCGGATGCCTCGCCTTCACCCCCCGCGACCTGCACTGGATCGTCGAACGCTGGGATGTGCAGCGCAGTCGTGTGATTATACGCCCGTGATTGCCGACGGATCACGCGCCCCGAACAGGGCCGAACCGACCCGCACCGACGTTGCGCCATAGGCAATCGCCGTCTCGAAATCCGCGCTCATCCCCATGCTGATCCCGGTCAGGCCATTGCGATGGGCGATGTCGGCCAGCATATCAAAATGCGGGACGGGCGGCTCATCGGCGGGCGGTATCGCCATCACGCCGATCACGGGCAGCTCGTATTCCTCGCGGCATTTGGCGATAAACGCATCCGCCTCATCCGGCGCAATCCCAGCTTTTTGCGCCTCCTCACCCGTATTCACCTGCACATAGAGATCAGGACACCGCCCCCGCTCCTGCGCCTCGGTGGCGATTTTCCGGGCGAGGCGGTCACGGTCGAGCGTTTGGATCACGTCGAACAAATCGAATGCAGGCTTGATCTTGTTGGTCTGCAACGGCCCGATCAGATGCAGCGTGATGCCCTCAAACCGTTCGCGCAAGCCCGGCCATTTGCCCTGCGCCTCCTGCACACGGTTCTCGCCGAACACGCGATGTCCCGCCTCCAGAATGGCTTCGACACGGGCGATGGGCTGCACTTTGGAGACCGCGATCAGCTCAACATCCGCCGCCCCGCGCCCCGCTTTTTCAGCCGCCGCTGCGATCCGGCCCGTCACATCATCCAACCCGCTCATGCGCCCGCTCTCCCCGCGATTTCCGCCGTTTCCCCGACCAGCTCAGGATACCACTTGCGCAGGGCAGGCTCAAAAGCCGTATGCAGCGCCGCGACCTGAGCATCACTCAGCGTCTCGCGCCAGCCGCCCGCGCGCCCGCTGTGGAAAAATTTCTCCATCCCCGGCGGCCGCTCGATAAACCCGCCCTCGTCTTCCTGCTTGCGCAGCGACTCAAAGCTGGTGGCGCGGATGGTTTTTTTGAACTGCTGCGGGTCGATACGCACCTGAAGGAAGTCGAAAATCGTGCGGAAGCCCTTCTTCGGGTCGGCCAGCAAATCCTCGTAGCGTACCGTCACGCGCGGCAATCCGGGCGCGGCGGTCCACAAATCGATATGCTGATCCCACCGCCCCAACACCTCGTAGAGGCCCGTGGGAGAACTGACGATGTTCTGCCTGCTGGTCATCATCGCAATCGTCGTGTCGAGATCGGCCCCCGTGTGGCGCGAGAAGGACGGGGCCACGTCGAACGGATTGCGCATGATATAAATCGCCGCCGCCGTAAGCGCGGGCGGAATCAGCGGGATGCCGTGGATCACATCGATCACCTGATGCGTCTTCACAAAATGCGTCCCCTCCCGCGCCGCCGCGATCAGCGGCAGCGTTTTGGCGCGCGTTTTCATGTACGTCTCAAGCGTCGCATCCGCCGGATAGCGCCCCTGCGCGGCCCGTTGGTAGAAATCGAAGCGGGCATCGCTCAACGTGAATTCCCGCAGCGCATTGATGCCGATCTCGCGCTTTTGGCCGAGAAAGTAGTTCGCCAGAAACGTCCGCACCCATGTATTGCCGGACTTCGGAAACGACGCCAGCCAGATGATCCGTTGCAGATTCGGTGGCATAAATGGCGGGGGCGATGCCATCACAGATAGCCGTATTGCTTCATCACGTCCCCATGATCGGCACAGATCCGATCAATCGCAGATTGCGGCAATTCCTTGCGTCCGTCACCGACCCGGCCCGCACGAAAGAATCGCTCCGCGTTCAGGGATTTCTCCACAAACCCGTGCTCGTCTTCCTGCTTTTTGACCTCGTCAAAGCTGGAGAAGCGCACGGCGCGGGCCAACCGTTCCGGCTCGGACGGCGCACCGATGTATTTCAGCACCCCGGCAAACGTGCCTTCAGGGTCCGACTGCATGTCCTCATAGCGGATCACATGCGATTTAAAGCCCTTGGGTTTGGCCCAAGACAGCACATGATCGCTCCAATTTCCGAGGTATTGATGCACGACCGACTTTGTTTGATCCGGCAAAATCGTATTCGACGCACTGCCGATGGCTTCGGCGGTGTTGTCATGTGACAGGCCGTAATGCGCGGCATAGGAGACGGCCATATCGAGCGGATCACGCAGGACGTAGATTGCGCCGCGCGTATGCTCCGGCATGATGAGCGGCTTGTCATCGACAGGAATATTCGCGTTATGCGTCTTCATAAAATTCACATCCGCCCCGTTCCCCGCATGGGCCGAGACGACAGAAGGGCGCGCGGTCAATACGGCGCGCGGGTCGGTGATATTCAAACCGAACGGAACCGCTTTTGTATAGAGCGCAGCGGTGGCATCGCTGGGTCCGATCCTGTGCGCCTGATTAATCGGCGCGGGCTTGTCGGGATTGAACAGATAGTTGAACAAAAACATTCGCAGCCACGTATTGCCCGATTTCGGGTACGAGGCGAGCCAGATAATCGTCTTGGGCATGGGGCGCTACCACTCAAAGAAAAAGGAGGAGGCACAGGCCTCCTCCTCCAATAGTATCAACAAACGTGTCGGGATTAGAACGACAGTTTGAAGCCCGTGCCGACGACGAAGCCGTCAACGTCAGAACCTGTACCTGGTGCATCGTAATCAGCGAATGCTGCGAATGCGCCAACTGCTACGCCTGGCCCAAGCTTATAGGTTACAGCACCCATGTACTGCTCCAGCTCGGAGTCTGCACCACCGGCGCCAACTTCGTTTTCACCGTTCGAGTAGGTGAAGGAAACACCCCAAGGACCGGTTTTGTAGCTGATGCCAGCATCAAAGAAATCGCCGTCTTGGCCGAGGTGGCCGGAGTCGTCGGATTTCGCATACGAACCACCAACTGTGAAGCCGGCATAACCGAGGTTCAGGCCAACAGCCCAAACTTCAGGATCGCCACCAGCTGCACCCGGAACGGCTGGAACTGCAGCAGCGCCTGGAACACGTGGTGTGCCCGGAATACGTGGCGTACCCGGAATTGGAGCGACTGGTGCAACACCAGGCGTACCTGCAACAGCAGGAACGAACGGGTTGATTACCGTACCGCCACGGGCAACAAATGCCGCCTGACCACTTGGGGAACCCAGTGCAACAACGTTACCAGCGCCGTTAACGCCGATGCCGTTAAATGCTGGCGTACCCGTTGTACCTGCAACGCCTGCAACACCTGGTGTCGCTGGCGTAGCTGGAGTAGCCGGACCCGCTGGGATCGGAGCGATCGCAGGAATGCCTGGCGTACCGGCCAGATCATTGAGCGAAGCCGTGCCGTAACGACCCGAAAGCGCGATGTCGAAACCGCCGAAGCTGTTCACGTAGTTAGCACCGATGTCGAAGATGTCGTACAGCGAGCCAGCACCGTTTCTGTCAACGTCCGAACCGCTGGTGTCCTGGTTTCCGTCACGCGCATAAGAAACGCCGAGTTGGAAGCCGGAGAAGCGTGGCGTGAAATACGTGATGCGCTGAGCATCGTTGTTCCGGCCGACTTCAACGTAGGACGAACCACCCGTACCACGGAATACGTCGTTGTTGTAGAGACCAGGAATGTATGCGCTGAGCGAGCCGGAGTTAACACCGTGGAAGTATACGCCCGGTGCGCCGTAGGTCATTTTGTAACCGGCGGAGTTTTCCGAACCGATCAGGATCTGACCGAACGACCCTTTTACGAATGCGAATGATTCGTCGATTTGGTCGCCGTTCGTGTTGCCTTCGAGCTGAATATCAACACCGAATGTCAGGCCGTTATCGAGCGTGATCGAAGGTGTGAAGATAATTTCAGCGTTCTGAAGAACGTCAACACCGTCGAAATCCGTACCTGCGCCGGCATCGACACTCGCGTAACCGATTTCAGCGACAAAGAAGCCACCCCAATCGAGGTCCCATTCAGCGGCGCTTGCTTGGCCGGCATAAGCGCCTGCCATTGCGATGGCGCTTGTTCCCATCAAAATCTTTTTCATGCGTTCACCTGTTCCTCTGTGAAGCTGGAGGCGCGTTTCTTATAGGGTCGCCCGCCACACAAAACTCCGGAATGGGCGTCATGCCCCTCCTGTCCGTCAAATTCATCATAATGGGGCGATTGGTCAACCGGAACGACAACGCTTTTGATCTCTGCACCGCCCGCTGTATCAAATACGCCACATATCGGGCTATGTACGGCCTCAAAAGCCTTTGCGGCGCGCTGAATATCAATTTAGAGTGCGAATAGAAGGTGATTTTAACTCTTATCGTCCCGGAGGTCCGCGTGTCAGCACCCAAACTGTACCAGTTCACTACAGCGTTCGCCGCATTGGCGCTTGTTACCGGATGCCAGACTGTTGAATCGGGTCTTGCATCAGGTACTGTGGGAGAAATCCCAAAGAATGCGCGGGAAACCAGAGGCACTACCGCCAACGAATCCGCACTGGACGGGCTTTCCATCCGCGAAACGCTGCTGGGGCAAGGCAAAGACGAGAACCAGCTGCCGGTGAACAAATACCTCTGGCGTGCCTCGCTTGATGTGCTCAGCTTTCTGCCGCTCGACACGGTCGATACATTCTCCGGGGTGATTTCCACGGACTGGGGCGCGGCACAGGGCGCGACGAACGAGCGGGTCCGCGCCACCGCCTACGTGCGCGACCGTGAGCTGAGCGCTAACTCGCTGACCGTCTCGGTCTTCCGCGAGACACTGTCCCCGACAGGTGTTTGGCAAACCGCTATTGTCAGCCCCGCCACGGCGGAACAGCTCAAAGACGCGATCCTCACCCGCGCCCGCCAGCTGCGCATCGAAGACGTGGACGGCTGATATGACGAACCCGCTTAAAAGAGCGGTTTTCTCAGACGTAAGGATGTGCGAAACGCTTCTGTAATGAACTGAATGCAGGAGTTTCGCATGTCGCGCTATGAGGCGGGGACGACGGAGGCCAAGTGGCAAGCCGCTTGGGATTCGAACAAATGTTTCGAGACGGACACCGCGTCCGACCTCCCCAAATACTACGTCCTTGAGATGTTTCCCTACCCCTCCGGCCGCATCCATATGGGCCATGTGCGCAACTACGCGATGGGGGATGTGGTAGCGCGGGCCAAACGGGCGCAGGGCTTTGCGGTGCTGCACCCGATGGGCTGGGATGCCTTCGGGATGCCCGCCGAAAACGCCGCGATGGAGCGCAACTCCCACCCCGCCAAATGGACCTACGCCAATATCGACGCGATGCGGGCGCAGCTGAAAACGATGGGCCTGTCGTTGGATTGGTCCCGCGAATTCGCCACCTGCGACCCCGAATATTACGCACAGCAGCAGTCGATGTTCATCGATTTTATGGATGCCGGATTGCTGTCCCGCAAAAAGGCGACCGTGAACTGGGATCCGGTCGATATGACCGTGCTGGCGAACGAGCAGGTTATCGACGGCTGCGGCTGGCGTTCCGGCGCTCCGGTCGAGAAACGCGCGCTGACGCAGTGGTTTTTCCGAATCACCGATTTCGCGGATGACCTGCTGGAAGCCATCGACACGCTGGACGGCTGGCCCGAAAAAGTCCGGATCATGCAACGCAACTGGATCGGCAAATCCCACGGCCTGCAAATGCGATTCGACATCGTGGCCAATGACATCGCGCCCGACTGGACCGCGCTGGAAGTCTACACCACCCGCCCCGACACCCTGTTCGGCATGGGCTTCGGCGCGATCTCGCCGGAACACCCGCTGGCCGCCAAACTGGCCGGGGGCAACAGCGAGCTGACCGCCTTCATCGAGGAATGCCGCAAGACAGGCACATCCGAGGAGGCACTCGAAAAGGCGGAAAAGCGCGGTTTCGACACCGGATTGCGCGTCAAACACCCGTTCCTCGACGAGACGTTCCCCGTCTATGTCGCCAACTTCATCCTGATGGATTACGGCACGGGCGCGATCTTCGGCTGTGCCGCCCACGACCAGCGCGACATCGATTTTGCGCGCAAATACGGCCTGAAAGTCCTGCCCGTCGTCGCCCCGAATGGCGATGAAAGCTTTGAAGTCACCGACGAGGCGTATACCGGCCCCGGCACGATCATCAATTCGGATTTCCTCAACGGCATGGAGATCGAAGCCGCCAAAGAAGCCATCGCCGACCGCGTTGCCGCGATGGGCAAGGGCGAGAAGAAAACCAACTACCGCCTGCGTGACTGGGGCGTCAGTCGCCAACGGTACTGGGGCTGTCCGATCCCCGTGATCCATTGCGAGACCTGCGGAATCGTGCCGGAGAAGAAAGAAAACCTGCCCGTCCGCCTGCCCGATGACGTGACATTCGACGTGCCCGGCAACCCGCTGGAGCGTCACGCGACGTGGAAACATGCCCCCTGCCCCGCTTGCGGCAAGGATGCTGTGCGCGAAACGGACACGATGGACACTTTCGTTGATTCGTCCTGGTATTTCGCCCGTTTCTGCTCACCCCGCGCCGAAACACCCACGGATCGCGCGGCTGTGGACCGCTGGCTGCCTGTCGATCAGTATATCGGCGGCGTCGAGCACGCGATTCTCCACCTGCTCTATTCGCGCTTCTTCGCACGGGCGATGCAGAAAACGGGGCATCTGTCTGATTCGGCACGCGAACCGTTCAAAGCGCTGTTCACACAAGGCATGGTCACGCACGAGACCTACGAGGCGGAGGGCGGCGGCTGGCTGTCGCCGGAGGAAATCGACCGCGACGGCGCGGCTGTAACGGCCAAAGACACCGGAAAGCCTGTCAGAGTCGGCCCGATCATCAAGATGTCAAAGTCCAAACGCAACGTCGTCGACCCCGAACAGATCATCAAAGGCTACGGCGCGGATTGCGCCCGCTGGTTCATGCTGTCCGACTCTCCCCCCGAACGCGATGTCGAGTGGACAGAAGCCGGAGTCGAGGGCGCATCAAGGCATACGCAGCGGGTTTGGCGCTTGGTCAACGAGGCGCTGTCCCGCCTGCCCGCGACCGGAACGGCCCCGATTGCAAGCGATCAAGACGCCGTCACCGCCCTGCGCAAAGTCACGCACAAGGCCATCAAAGCCGTCACAGAAGACATCGCCGCCTTCCGCTTTAACAAAGCGGTCGCGCAGATCTACGGCCTGACCAACGCCGTTGCATCATTCACAGCCGCTGGCGCGGATGCCGATTGGGCGCTGCGCGAGGCACTTGAGTCGCTGGTTCTGCTCATGGCCCCGATGACCCCGCATCTGGCCGAAGAGTGCTGGTCCATGCTGGGCCATACGGCGATGGTGACGGATACGCCGTGGCCGGTGGCGGATGCGAAACTGACCGTCGACGACACCATCACGATGCCGATTCAGGTCAACGGCAAGAAGCGCTCAGAGATTCAAGTGGCGGCTGACGCGGATAAGGCTAAGGTGGAAGAAATGGCGCTGGCCGATGAGGCGATTGTGAAACTGCTCGACGGCGGCGCACCGAAGAAGGTGATCGTAGTACCGGGACGGATTGTGAATGTCGTTATCTGACAGGTTGTTATGTGACCGGAGAACCGCCCTCCTTGGCCTGCTCGCCCTTGGCGGCTGCGGGTTCAAACCGCTTTACGGCGGCGGAACCGGGTCGGGTGCGGGATCGCTGCTGCGCGCGGTAAAGGTCGAATCCGAGCGCGGCGAATTGGGCTTTCGCCTGCACGAAGCCTTCGTAGAGCGCCTGCGCCCCGCCAAAGACGGCGCCCCGCTGCATCTGGTGACAACGACCAGCGTGTTCCGCGATGATCTGGCGATTGAAGAGGACGATCAGGTTACGCGCTACAATCTGCGCGTCATCACCAAATACGCCCTGCGGCGCAGGGGCGATGCGCCGTCGGCCACGCCCCTGATCGAAGGCGAAGCGCGCAGTATCGCCGCCTACAACGCCACCCCGTCCCAATACGCAACCCTCGTGGCCGAGCGCCAGTTGCTGCGCCGCACGTCGCAGGAAATCGCGGATAAAATCGTAAAACGCCTCGCGGCAGCCTACGACCCCGCTTGGATGGGCTAGTGGCAGGCCGCAACTGGCATTGCGATCTTATAGTGTCACGCCCGCGAAGGCGGGCGTCCGGACTCGCGAAGTTTTTTACGAGCAGCGCGCCAGAAACGAGACTGGATACTCCGCCTTCGCGGAGTATGACGGTTTTGCCTTCAAACCCCGGCCTCGTCCCGTGACCAAAATCGCCGGAAACCGCGCAAAAGCCTATCTCGCCAACCCCGACACGGCGCATCATGCGATGCTGCTCTACGGGCCGGACGCAACCCAAGTCGCAGCCCGCCGCAACGAAGTCGTGCGCACCCTGCTCGGCGGTGACGATGATCCGTTCCGCCTCGCGCGGTTGGAGAATGACCAGATCAAACGCGACCCCGCCGCCCTGCTCGACGAGGTCAACGGCCTCAGTTTTGGCGGCGGCAGCCGTGTGATCGTGCTGAACATGGCCACCGATGCGGCAACCGCAGGATTGAAAACCGCACTCGAAGAGATTCAAAGCGGCACGACCCTGATCGTGACGGCTGGCGTATTGGCCGCCTCCTCAAAACTGCGCAAACTGTTCGAGGGGGCCGGAAATGCGGGGGCCGTGCCGCTCTATCCCTTAGAGGGGACCGCGCTTGAGGCGGAGTTCTCCGCCATGCTGCGCACATTGGGTGCGCCCCCGATTGACAGCGACGCACGCGGCGCGCTCGCCCTTGTCCTCAGCGGATTCCAGCACGGCGAGGCCGAACGCTTCGCGGAAACCCTCGCGCTTTACACCCTGCACGACGACGCCGTGACCACCGAAGCCATCTCCGCCTGTGCGCCCCCCGCCGCCGAGGCCGATTTCGACGAGACGATTCAGGCCGTGGCTCAGGGTATGCCCCGCCGCATCCCGTCGCTGATCGACCGTCTGGACTCCCAGGGAGCAAGTCTCGCCGGACTGATTCGCGTGTTATCGCTCTACTTCCAACGCCTGCACCGCGCCCAAGCCGCAATGGAAGGCGGGGCCGACGCGCAAGCGGCCATGTCCAAACTGCGCCCGCCGATCTTTTGGAAGCTCAAAGACGTTTTCGCCTCGCAACTGCGCGCATGGCCCCGCCCCGGCGTCGAGGAGGCGTTGAACCAGCTTGGCGGTTTGGAGGCCGATTTGCGCAGCGGCAAAACCCTGCCCGACCGCGCCCTGATCGAGCGCGTCCTCATGCGCATCGCCATGTCAGCGCCGGGTTCGCGCCAACGCTAACGCAGCGCCAGCCTCAACGCCGCCGCCGCCGCGACCGGGCACAGCGGCACACAGGCCAGCGAAATCGCCCCCAGCAGCATCAAATACGAAGTCGGCGGAATCGCCAGCGCCGCCGCATTCACCGCCAACGCCCCCAGTATCAGCGTCGGCACATAAAGCGGGATCACCAGCACCGCCGTCAGCACCCCGCCCCGCCGCATCCCCGCTGTCAACGCCGCGCCAATCGCCCCGATCAGCGACAACGCGGGTGTTCCCAGCGCCAGCGACAGCACCATCGCCGGAAACACATCCGGCGGCATCCGCAGCGTCAGGCCCATCACAGGCGCGGCAATCAGCAACGGCAACCCCGTGGTCAGCCAATGCGCAATGCACTTGGCCAGCACCGTCAACTCCAGCGGAACCGGCGCCAGCGCCAGCAGATCCATCGACCCGTCCTCAACATCGGATTGAAACAACCGGTCCAGCGTCAGCAAACAGGCCAGCAACGCCGCAATCCACAGCATCCCCGGCGCAATCCGCGCCAGCAATTCCGGCAGCGGGCCAACGCCGAACGGGACCAAACTGGCCGCGATGACAAAGAACGCGACGCCCAGCGC
>CALDZQ010000205.1 GCA_937944035.1 uncultured Neomegalonema sp.
GGCGCAAAACTCGGAATGCCGGAGAAGCGCAGCTTCTCACCCTCGGTCAGGGCGTCACCGATGCGCAGCTGGCCGTGGTTGGGGATGCCGATGATGTCGCCGGCCCATGCATCCTCGGCCAACTCGCGGTCATTGGCGAGGAACAGCACGGGGTTCGAGATCGCCATCGGCTTACCGCTGCGCACATGGTGCATCTTCATGCCGCGCTTGAACTGGCCCGAACACAGCCGCACAAACGCCACACGGTCGCGGTGTTTGGGGTCCATATTCGCTTGGACTTTGAAGACGAAACCGGTGACAGGCTTTTCTTGCGGCTCGACGAGCCGGGTCGTCTCCCCGATATGCGCCTCGCGGGGCTGGGGTTTGGGCGCGAACTCCGCCAATCCGGCCAGCAATTCCGCCACGCCGAACGAGTTGATCGCCGAGCCGAACCAGATCGGCGTCATATGCCCTTCGCCAAAGCTCTGACTGTCAAACGCGGGCAGCAGCTCGCGGGCCATCTCGACATTCTCACGCAGCGCGCCGAGCTGGTGGTCGGGGACGTGTTTGGCGAGATCGGGATCGTCCAGCCCCTTCATCTCCAGCGTTTCAGCCTTGCGGTTACGATCCGCCCTGTCCATCAGGCCGAGGCGGTCGTGGAGCAAATCATATGTGCCCAGAAACTCACGCCCCATGCCGATGGGCCAGCTTGCGGGGGTGACATCGAGGGCGAGGGTTTCCTGAATTTCGTCGATAATCTCAAACGTATCCCGCGCCTCGCGGTCCATCTTGTTGACGAAGGTCAGGATCGGCAGGTCGCGCATCCGGCAGACTTCAAACAGTTTCAGCGTCTGCGGCTCGATGCCCTTGGCCGCGTCGATCACCATCACGGCGGCATCAACCGCTGTGAGGGTGCGGTAGGTGTCTTCCGAAAAATCCTCGTGCCCCGGCGTGTCGAGCAGGTTGAACCAGCAATCGGCATATTCAAACGACATCGCGGAGGCGGAGACGGAGATGCCGCGCTGTTGCTCCATTTTCAGAAAGTCAGAGGTGGCACGGCGTTGCTCGCCACGCGCGCGCACGGCCCCTGCGGTCTGGATCGCGCCGCCATAGACGAGCAGCTTTTCAGTCAGCGTCGTCTTGCCGGCATCCGGGTGCGAGATGATCGCAAAGGTCCGCCTGCGGGCGATTTCGGGTGGGAGCGGAGAGCCGCTGTTATGTCCAATCTCTGTCATACGCAGCGGTTTATCCGACTGCGTATGGGGAGGGAAGAGCGTTGCGCGATCCCGCCCTGAAAAAGCGGCTCAGGCGGACGCGACCTCCGGCAGGTTGATTTGCTTGACCAGCAAAACACGCTCGGCAGGCAAAGTGATGGTGACTTCAGTGCCGACACCCAGCTCGCTGTCCAGTGTCAGCGATCCGCCATGCGCCTCGATCAGAGAGCGGGCGATGGTCAGCCCCAGGCCGGTCCCCTGATGCTCGCGCGCGGTCTGTGCCTCGCTGCGCTCATAGGGATTGAACAGACGCGGGATTTCTTCGGGCGCAATCCCGATCCCCCGGTCACGAATATTCAGCACCGCTTTGCCGTCGACAACGCGCAGTGTCAGCTCGACCGGATCATCGGGGTCACTGTATTTCGCCGCATTGCTGATGATGTTGATGAGCGTTTGTTTCAGCAACCGCTCATCACCGCGAAGCCTTACGCTGACGCTGTCCGGCGTGAGGAATATCTTATAGGTTTCGCGCTGAAATGCGCTGCGGACGACGGTGATCGTCTCGTTCAGTATGCTCGAAAAGCACACATCGCTTTCGCTGAGTTCAAGACGCCCCGCTTCAATACGCGACAGATCCAGCAACTGCTCGATCAGTTCCAGCAGATGCTTGGCCGACGTGTTGATATGCGTCGCATACTCGCGGTACTTCGTTGAGAGCGGCCCCATCACTTGCAAGTCCATGATCTCGGAAAAGCCCAGCACAGCGTTCAAGGGGGTGCGCAATTCATGGCTCATATTCGCCATGAAGGTCGATTTTGCCCTGTTCGCGTGCTCCGCCTCGCGGCGGGCGATGATCGCTTCTGAGGATGAGGATTCCAACGCGCTGGTCCGTTTGGATACCAAAAGCTCCAACTCGTCCCGATTCTCCTTAAGGGCGCGCTCGTTGAGCAGGATATGGCGCGTCACCCAAACCCCCGTCAGAATCGCCAGGATCACCGCCACCTGCAACATCTGGATTATAAAGGAGCGTGAATAATCGTATTCGTTCTCAGATATTTGAATGGCTTGGCCGTTGGTAACACCGTGAAGTTCCACAAGAGCGTCAAATACGCCGGAAATCTTATTTTGCACCGGGATAAGTTGCGTCAAAAGAATCGCCTCCGCACTATCGGAGGCATCGATTTCATTGTTTAAAAGCATGTCGCGCACACGATCATTGTACGGCGCGGCCTCGCTTGCATAACGCTTCATATCGGCCAGCAAGGCTTGCTCGGCAGGTTCGTTAGGCAACGCCTCAAGCTGTTTGCGCGCCTGCACAAATGCCTGCGCGATTTCAACATTTTGCCGCGCGGCATCATCCAGATCGAACACATCATCTGTGATAAGCATATGCTGCAAACTGATAATCTGCTCGCGGTTCAAGCGTTGCATCTTGCCAATCAGAGTGTCTTTCTCGTGATGAACATGGCTGATGTCATGGATATATGACTTAGAGCGCTCCAGTTGAGAAAGCCCCTGATAGGCGATAGCGACCATTAATCCGATGATTAGCGAGAAACCGCAAACCAGCAAAGGCACAGTTTTTCTGATATTTCTATTCAGATATACCATAAATACCTCGCGTTAATATCAGCCGCAATGGCCAAGGCTCATTTTCGACTCTAACTAAGTGTATTATTTTAATGTATTGCCAAGACACGCAAGCTTTGTTGTTAAAATCTGATGATATTTTAAATCAGTACACGGAAATTAGA
>CALDZQ010000206.1 GCA_937944035.1 uncultured Neomegalonema sp.
GTACAACACGCTGAAAGCCTTCACCACCGCGGGCTTGCTGCGCGAGATTAATATCGAGCCGGGGCGTGTTTACTATGACACCCGTATCGACGACCACCCGCATTTCTATTTTGAGGAAGACGGGACCATCGCCGATGCGCCTGTCGGGTCTGTGGCGTTCGCGTCCCTCCCGAACGCGCCGGAAGGCTGCGAGATTGCTACGGTTGACGTGGTTGTGCGGTTGCGCAGGCGCGGCTGACACAGCGTTGCCGTTTTATCATCATTCCGCTCCAGATTTTGTGTGGTTCGGGTCTCGTATTTCCTGACCTTGCGCGGCTCGGTCAGGCTGCGATGGTTTCGGTGCTTGTGGCAAATGCCTAAAATTTAAACAGTGATATTTTATTGCCTAATTTTAAGCCAGTAATTTGACCCAAACAAGGCTGTTTTAGTCATGTATCTATAATTTATCAATAAAAACAGATAGATAAAATTGCGGCAAAAATTGGCACGGTTTGTGAAGTCCTCTTAACCAATCTTATGGCCCGCATGGGCGGTTGCTGAAAAAAGAGGTCTTTTATGAAGCTAATCATCGCCATCATCAAACCCTTCAAATTGGAGGAAGTCCGCGAAGCGCTGACGGCTATCGGTGTTCAGGGGATGCTTGTCAGTGAAGGCAAGGGCTTCGGCCGCCAGAGCGGACATACCGAGATTTATCGCGGTGCTGAATACGCGGTGACGTTTGTGCCCAAACTCAAACTCGAAATCGTCGTCAGCGACGAGTTGGCCGAGACCGTGGTTGAAGCGATTGGGACAACCGCCAAGACCGGGCGCATCGGCGACGGCAAAATTTTCGTGCTTGATGTTCAACAAGCCATGCGCATCCGCACCGATGAAACCGGGGCCGAGGCACTTTGATGCACATGCCGACAGAATTTACCTCAGGAGATTGTTCAATGAGCAAAAAATACCTTCTTCCTTTGATCCCTCTGCTTGGGCTGGCCGCTTCTCCGGCGCTCGCGCAGGATGCGGGCACGGGACTTCCGGCTGATGGCATCTGGATTCTCAATACATTGCTGTTCCTGATGGGCGGCTTTTTGGTCATGTTCATGGCCGCAGGCTTTTGCATGTTGGAGGTCGGCCTCGTCCGCGCCAAAAACGCGTCGATGCAGTGCGTGAAGAACGTGTCGCTGTTCTCGCTCGCCGCCATAGGCTATTATCTTGTCGGCTATACGCTGATGTATCCGGGCGATAACTGGATGTATACGGGCTATCTCGCCAACTTCGCGCCGTTCGCGCAGCTGGAGGCTGTCGGACTTGCGGATGGTGCGGATGCTGCCGATTACGCCTCGACCGGGTCGGATTTCTTCTTTCAGCTGATGTTCTGCGCGGCGACCGCGTCTATTGTGTCGGGCGCGCTGGCGGAGCGGATCAAGCTGTGGCCGTTCCTGGTCTTCACCTTCATCCTGACCGCTGTGATTTACCCGATCCAAGCAAGCTGGAAATGGGGCGGTGGCTTCCTTGACAGTGAGTATGGTTTCCTTGATTTCGCCGGCTCGACGGTTGTTCACTCGGTTGGCGGCTGGGCGGCGCTTGCGGGTGCGATCCTTCTGGGGCCACGCCTTGGCAAGTACAATAAAGAAGGCCGTGTGGTTCCGATCCCCGGCTCGAACATGCCGCTTGCGACGCTGGGTATGTTTATCCTGTGGCTGGGTTGGTTCGGCTTTAACGGCGGGTCACAGCTCGCGATGGGTACGCTGGGTGATATTGGTGATGTCAGCCGGATCTTCGCGAACACCAATGCCGCCGCTGCCGGTGGTGCGCTTGCCGCCGTGGTGATGACGCAGGTTCTGTACGGCAAAGTCGATCTGACAATGGTACTGAACGGCGCGCTTGCGGGTCTGGTTTCGATCACCGCAGAGCCGCTGACGCCGGGCCTTGGTGTCGCAAGCATGATCGGTGCTGTGGGCGGTATCATCGTCGTCTTCGCCGTGCCGATGCTCGACAAGATGCGTATCGATGACGTGGTCGGTGCGATCCCTGTTCACCTGTTCGCGGGCATCTGGGGCACGATTGCGGTTGTTCTGACCAACGGCGACGCCAACCTGCTGAACCAGTTGATCTCGATTGCGATTGTCGGCGTGTTCGTCTTCGTAACGTCCTTCGTTATCTGGCTGATCCTGAAAATCACAGTCGGTATCCGCGTAACGGAAGAACAAGAGATGATGGGCCTTGATGCCGCTGAAATCGGTATCGAATCCTATCCTGAGTTCGGTAAAGGCTCTCAGTTTATCTGACCCTTGCAAGCGGTGTCGCCCGGTCACAGAGGGCGACACCGGTTTAGCGGAAATACGGGTGTTGTGAGAGCTTTCCCCTCCCTCACCGCCTTCCCTGCCCGGACCGATGGTCCGGGCTTTTTTATTTGCGAAACTGGATGTTTACGCCTGATCGGGTGCGGGTTAGGGCATGTTCGGGGAGTAAACGCCATGTCGAAATTCACCATCCTCTCGCTCTATTTTCTCGCGGTCTTCCTGCAAGCGGGGACGTATGGGCTGACTTTTATGCTGCCAAAGTTGTTCGCGACATTCGGGGCGAACGAGAAAGATGTTGGCGCAATGCTGCTGATTACGGCGGTGACGACGATTATCAGCGTTTACTATTCCGGACATGTCACCGATCTGCTGGGCCGGATGCCGACCATGAGTCTGTCCGGTTTTGCTATCGCCGCCGCGCTGTTCCTGTTCGGCAGCGCGCAGAGCCTTGGTGGCGGGCTTGTCATCGCCAGTGCGTTGCTCGGCTTCGGGTGGAGCCTGTTCTATGCGATCGGCCCGATTGTCCTGACCCGCGTGACACGGCCTGAAGAGCGGGTGCGCTCTTTTGCGATGCTGTCAGTGTTTATGATGGCGGGGTTCGGCCTGTCGCCTGTGATGGTCTCGCTGCTGGAGAATGCCGGGTTTCCTATCGCGGATTCATTCACGCTGATGGCAGCCGTGTGCGTGTTCAGCGGGGTGCTGTTTGCACTTCTGAGAAACCCCGTCAGGCGAATTGCGACGGATACGGCGGTGGAGCCGCGTGCGCGGCTTACGCTTGGCTCAGTCGGCCGGATCATGCGCTCGCGCGGGAGCTTGCCCGTGGTGATGGCGTGTCTGGGCGCGAGCGTGTTTGCGGGGATGAACAATTTTCAGACCGTTTTTGCGGAGGCGCAAGGCGTCGCCTACGCGGATTTCTTTTTCAGCTATACGATTACGGTCATCATCTGCCGCGTGCTGCTGATGGGGTTCAGTGGCGGAAAGCGCCCCTACGCGCTGATCGCGGGCCTGCAATACATCATGTGCGCCAGCGTTATTGTGTTCATGCTCATCAACGGCAGTTGGTCGCTTTACATCCTGTCCGCCGTCATGCTGGGCATCGGGTATGGCGCGTCCTACCCGATCCTCGTGGCGATGGCCGCGAATGATGCGGAGGAGGATTTGGTTCCGCAAACGCTGCAATTTTTCGCACTGACATATTTCATCGGCATTTTCGGGTTTCCGCTGCTGGCCGGATGGATCATCGTCGAGCAGGGGATTTTTGCGTTGCTGGTGGTCGTGGCGCTATTGGCGGCGGTTGAGGCGAGCATGGCGGCAAGGCGGGTGATTTCGGGGTGAGAGCGTGCAGCCTGGATATGGCGGCTGACCACGCCGGGTATCAACCTGACACAGTGTTGCTCAGCGTGTAAAAGTAAGCAGCCTTCACAATCTTGAAGTGTATTGAAACACCTGCATTGGCTTTTTTTTGCCTCTTTCTGTTATTTGTACCGAAAGAGGTCACAGTGCATGTACAGGAGGTAAATTATGACAATCGAGACACGCACGTCGCCGCTCGGTGGCGTTCTTTCAGAGCTGCTATTCACCGAGGTGGGTGGCATCATTGTCGATATGATCGGGCTGAGCGGAACCCGCCTGACGGCACAAATTGACAGGGGCACTTTGCCATCGGGCTTTGCGCAAGGAAATCCGTTTGATATTTCCGATGTGCCCGCACTGACCGCCATTGACATTGCGGCGCTAGGCGGTGGTCTTTCAGCCTTCGCCGTGCGGGTCTCTCTGCGGGATGGTGATAGTGCAGCTGGTGAATTTGATGTAAATCAGAACTTCTTAAGCATTGGCGGGACCGAGATCGGCAATTTCACTGATGTGCCGACGATTGAGACCGATCAGGCCGGGACCATTAATATCCGCACAACGAACGGATTCCCGAACGGCGACTTTGCGACAGGTTGGTTCAATGTCAGCGATGCCGCATCACTTGCTTCGATTTTTACCGATCTGGAAACCGGGTCCGCCACAATCGGGATTACTTTGCGCGATATTGATCCGGGTGACAACCTATACGATTTTAATGACGGCGTTTCCGGATCGACGGCGGGGTATATCGTTGATGCGGCAACGCCGCCCATCACCGGAACTACAGGCGATGATACGTTTACCGGTACTGCTGACTCCGAGTTCTTCATCATGCTCGACGGTGATGACGAGGTATTCGCTTTGGATGGCGATGATACCGTGTTCGGTGGCGATGGTGATGATCGGCTGTTGGGTGGTCTGGGCAACGACCAGCTGAACGGTGACGCAGGGAACGACTTCCTGTCCGGCGCTGATGGCATCGACATTATCGATGGTGGTAACGGTAACGATCGCATTGTTGCCGGTAGTGGCGACGACACCGTCTCCGGCGGAAGCGGGAACGACGTTATTGATGGTGATGCGGGCAATGACACTCTGGACGGGGGCAGTGGCCGCGATGATATTGATGGCGGTGACGGCGGCGATAGAATTACCGGCGGTGACGGCTTTGACCTTATCAATGGCGGGGCCGGTGACGACTCGATTAATGGCGGAGCCGACCGCGATCTGATTTCCGGTGGTGTCGGTGATGACATCGTCATTGGTGGTTCCGGTGATGACCGTCTCGACGGTGATGAGGGTGATGACCTTTTGGACGGCGGTCCAGGGGATGACCTCATGCGGGGCGGCGATGGGAACGATGTGTTGATCGGTTCATCCGGCCTGGATCGCCTGTTCGGAGGTTTCGGTAATGATACGCTCGACGGCGGGAGCAGTGATGACCGTCTGTTCGGTGGTTTCGGTGTCGATGTATTGACCGGAGGCAGCGGGGACGACCTGCTGCGTGGCGATCAATCAGCGGACACACTGACGGGTGGCACGGGCGATGATCGTCTGTTTGGTGGCGCTCAGGCCGATACCTTCATCTTTGATGTGGGCATGGAGAACGATACGCTCGTGTCGTTCGAGGATGACATCGACAGCTTGCAGATTTCGTCTGCACTGGCGGCGGGTCAAACGGCTCAGCAGATCGCCGATGGGGCAACGCTGCTGACGGCGAATGTCGCGGTTATTGACTTTGGCGGTGGCGATACGCTGCGTTTGGTCGATACGGGCGGGATCACGCTGGCGGACTTTGTAGATGACATCGTGATACTGTAATGGCCTGTGCGGTGATATTCACAGCGGCAGCGTGTCGCTGAGAATATCACGGCTGACCATGCCCGGCAGGACCAGTGAGATGGCGCAGGTAAGGCTGTGGGCCTCTGCGCCCGCGCGCACGGCGCCGTTGATTTGCGCGGCGCTGTAGCGGCTGGAGAAATGGGTCAGCACGAGGTGGCGAACCCGCGTGGTTGCGACCATCGCCAGCACATCATCCAGCATCGAATGCTTGAAGCGGCGGGGGTCGTCTGGCGAGCCGTCGTCGTGGTTGAGGAACGTGGCCTCGTGGATCAGGATGTCCGCATCGTCATAGCGCCCGTCCGTCTCGACAGGAGTATCGGCCCCGTAGATCAGTGGTACGGAGACGCTCAAGTCTGTAATTGCATCGTTGCCACCGGCTTTGCGCAGGGCGGCGATTTCCGGTCCGGTTTTGCCGTGATGCTCGGCGCGCAGTTTGCGGACGGATTGCTGGACGATAAAGCTGAGGCTGCGGATGCCGGGTTTGATGCCGCGTATATGGCCGTTCTCAATCGCCCGCACGCTGCGCCCCTTGCCGATGTCCACCACATCACCCGCTGTGAGCGGAACCCAGGTTGTGCCTGTGATCTGGGGATCGAAGCGGGTGCAGAATTCGGCCAACGGGGCGAAGGAGCCTGCATCGGCCGGGTAGTAAATCCGCAAATGTGACCCGCCGTAAAGCTGGTGAAATTGCAGCATACCGGAGATGTGGTCGCGGTCCGGGTGGCTGAGAAACACATGCCTGACCTTGCGCGCCTTGTGCATCAGTGCCGCGCTGACCCCGTCGCCGCAGTCGAACAGCACACCCCATTCCTCGACCATGAACCATGTCGAGAACAGGGCGGTTGATGCGCCGTGTAGGGTGAGGGTGTTGGTCATGCGGACTTCAGGGACGCGCTGCAAACGGCTTCCACACCGACAGCGACGCGAGCGCTTTGCCGCAGCGTTGCAGGGTCAGGGCGCGCCAGCGGTGCGTCGGGCTGAAGGTGCTGTCGCTTTCATCGCCCGCTGTCAGGCACAGATCCGTGCCGCTCAGCTCGATCCGTCCGTCGTCGCGGTGGGTGAAATCTTGCAGCGCGGCGGATATAAACGGCTGGCGGCTTTCATCCACATCGCCCGCGCAGGGGCGCAGCATCACGGGTGCGCCGGGCAGGGAGCGCCCGTTGAGGCCGACCGCCGTGACGCATCCCTCATAGGCCGGAAAGCGGATGACGCCGGGCGAGGCAAACGTTACCGCCTCGTCGGCATAGAGGCCCGGCAGCTTGCAGTTATGCGCGTTCAGCGGCATCGAGAAATCAACCCAGTCGCCGGACCCCGGCAGATCAAGGCAATAGCCGTCCTCAGGCCGATCCAAACGATCCGCAAGTTCAAGGTATCCGGCCCCGTCCTGCCACGCGAGGGCGGGGGAGGGCAGAAGGGTGAAAAGGACCAGTATGTGCGGTTTCATCGGTTGCTCCGGGTGCGCGGGCAGGGGCATCATTGCGCGATGCGTCTTTATCTAGCCCTTTGCGGGGCTTTCTTCCACAACGCGGCGATGGTGATGAAGATCAGGTCGACGGCGATAAAACCGATCAGGCCGATGCGCCATTCTCCGGTGGCGGCGATCGCGGCGACCACCGCGCAAGCCGAGAATGTGCTGGCGATGAACATCGCGCGGGCGAGGCGCGGGAATTCAGACCGCCCGCGCAGAATGCCGATGCAGGCGGCGCTGAGGAAATGGGTGAAGATCATCAGGCCGATAATCGGCGCAGCCATCGCTAACGCATTGATAAAGCGTGGGGGCAGGATTGTGATGATCGGCGCCAGGCTCAGGAGCCAGAAGGTGATGCCTCCCACCGCGCCCACGGCCCCCGCCGCGATCAGGATTTTGCGAATGCCGCCCGCTTTGATTCCGGTCTTGCTGATATTCGGGACGAGAAAGCTGATGATCCCGCCGGAGATCTGCCGGACCGGGCCTTGCAGCGTGTCTGCGGCTTTGAGCAGCAGCAAGCCGCCTGCGCCCATCACGCTGTCCAGCAGGATGTAGATGCCGTTGAGGCGCAGGTAATTGGCCCCTGCCAGCAGCATTGTCCATTTGCCGACCTGTAAATGCTTGGCGACGAAACCGCGTTTGATCTGCCCTTGCGCGCCGCGTCCGCCGGGCAGCCAGCGGAAGAAAACGGCGATGGCGATACCCCGTGCGACGACAGCGGCCCATACCGGAATGCTCCAATCCGCCGAGCCGCCCCGCATCTGGACGCTGACAAGCGCCCCGACGACCAAAACCGCCGCCAGAAGGTCCAACAGCAAGGCGAGGTCGAAGCGTAAATCCTGAAAGAACCAATAGCGCTGGAAATTGAATATACCCGTGAGGATGGCGAAGAAGAAGATGCTGATAACCTGATCGGCCGCCACAACCTCGTTGCGGAACAAAATCCCGACCAGCGCCGTGACCGCCGTGCCGTGCAGGGCTGCCGTTATTATAATCAGGCGGAACGAGAAAACGCCGTAACCCTGCTTTCGCGCGGCTGTCATGGCCGGGGCAAAGGAGCTGAGCGTGAGATTGACCAGCGTGTTGTGGACCGGCACGTAGCTTTGCGCGCAGGCGAAGGCGAGCACGAACAGGCGGGCGGCGTCGCGTTCCATGTAGCCGATGGCGTAGAATGTCAGCGCAAGGCCGCTGATCGCGAATAAAAGCTGATCCACCACGGACAAGATCACGCGCGGGGGCTTGCGGAGGATTTTTGTGAGCAAACCGGATTCCATTGCGATAGGTAAAGAGGGCAGGTGTCAGCGTTTTGTGCTTTGGCAGTCCTATACCGCAAAATCGCGTTATCGCACCCGAAAACTGCGAGAAGCACTTGACTCAGGGCAGGCAGTCGGGGCAATTACCGCGCAACTATCTCCGCTGGTGCATCCATGCGGTCTATTCCCGTTTTTAGGAGGCATCCCGATGGCCAAACCGACGACAATCAAAATCCGCCTCAACAGCACCGCTGATACAGGCTTTTTCTATGTGACCAAGAAAAACGCCCGCACCATGACTGAAAAAATGGTCGTGCGTAAGTATGATCCGGTTGCGCGCAAACACGTTGAATTCAAAGAAGGCAAGATCAAGTAAGTGATCGCTTGATCGTCTTCCGGAAGCTTTAAGGCGCTGCCCGTGGGTTGCGCCTTTTTCGGTTCTAGAGCATTTCTATAATCGTTTGAAAACGCTCAGACATCGAATTTCGCTTGTGAGACGCAATCTTGACAATGTCATCGTGTCCTTGCTTGTCTGGTAGAAAGTTAAAGGCTTGGTATGAGCCTGACAGGAATGAAGAATATGGCCAGTTCCGGCACTGAGGAAAAACCCGAAAGCGTCGGAGAGATCGTGCGCACTGTGATCTATGCGCTGCTGATCGCGCTGGTTTTCCGTGTTTTCTTCTTTCAACCGTTCAGCATCCCTTCCAGTTCGATGAAATCGACGCTGCTGATCGGTGACTACCTGTTCGTGTCTAAATATGCCTACGGCTACTCGCATCACTCAATCCCGTTCAGTCCGCCGCTGTTTGAGGGGCGTATCTGGTCCGCCGAGCCTGAGCGGGGCGATGTGATCGTGTTCAAAAACCGTCGTGATGGCAATAAAGACTATATCAAGCGCCTGATCGGCCTGCCCGGTGACGTGATCCAAGTGACCGAAGGGATTGTGCAGATCAACGGCACGCCGATTGAGGTGGAGCGCATCGAGGATTTTGTTGAGCCGATTGAAACGGTCGCCGGTCGCAGTCAGGTTTGTACCGAACGCGTTGTGCGCGATGGCGTGCGGGTTTGCGTGAAGGAGCAGTTCCTGGAAACGCTGCCCAATGGTGTCCAGCATCTCGCGCTGAACTCCGATAAAAACCGCACCGGGGTGGATAACACCGGGCGCTATGTTGTGCCGGAGGGGCATTACTTCTTCATGGGCGACAACCGTGACAATTCAGGTGACAGCCGCAGCCGCAAGCTGGGGTTTGTGCCGTTTGAAGACCTGATCGGGCGCGCGGAGGTTATCTTCCTGTCATCCGAGGGGACGCCGCTGACATTCTGGAAATGGCGGTTTGACCGGTTCCTGAATGCCATTCGCTGAGATAAGCATGATCCGCTGCGCGGCCTGTCCGGCAGCTTTTTTCCCGCATGAGGCCGCGTGAAAAAGGACGACATAGGGGCGCTTGAAGCCATTTTGGATTGGCGGTTCACGGACCGGAATTTGCTGGTCGAAGCGCTTACCCATTCCAGCACCCGCACCCGCACCTCCAATGAGCGGCTTGAATTTTTGGGGGACCGTGTGCTGGGCCTCGTGATTGCCGAGGCGATGGTTGAGCGGCATCCTGACGAGACCGAAGGACAGCTTGCCCCGCGTCTGAATGCGCTGGTCAGCCGCGAAACCTGTGGCGAGATTGCCAACCGGATTGATCTCGGTCCCTTCCTGACAATGGCGCGGTCCGAGGCGATGAGCGGGGGGCGGCGCAAGGCGGCGCTGCTGGCCAATGCGATGGAGGCGGTGATCGCTGCCGTGTATCTCGACGGCGGTTTGGATGCGGCGCGCGGGGTGATCTTGCGGCAATGGCGGCATTTGCTGAACGAGCAGGAAACCGCGCCGATTGATGCGAAAACCAAACTTCAGGAATGGGCGCAGGGGCGCGGTGAGCCTGTACCGCTTTACGAGATGACCGCCCGCAGCGGACCGGATCACGCGCCTGTTTTCACGATGCGGGTGACGCTGACTTCCGGCGCATCGGCAGAGGCGAGTGCGGCCTCGAAGCGGTTGGCGGAGCGGGCCTGTGCGGAAAAATTGCTCGCCGATCTTGCGGGGATGCGATGATACGGGCGCTGTTACTGGCTGTGTTTTTCGGGACCGGAGCCGCGCAGGCCGCATCGTTGGACGGGATCGATTGTCCCTTTGCGGCCGAGACTCACGCGCCGACCCACCGCGCGCAGTGTTATCGGTTCACGCGTGAGGATGCGGGGGTGAGCGTCTCGTTCGATATTGCCCGCCTGACCCCGACTGGGGGGCCGGGTAAGGGGGCGGTGCTTTATATTCCGGGCGGTCCCGGTGACGGCCCTGTCTCGGAGGATGGTCCGCCGCCTGACCTGCTGGCGTATTTTCGCGATCATACCGTTCTGATGCTGAACCCGCGCGGTGTGCCGGGGACCAGCCCGCGTATGGACTGTGATTTCAACGCGTTCTTATGGCAGGAGGAGCTGGACCGCGAAGCGGCTTTGCCCGCTTTGGGCGCCTGTCGTGCGGCGGTGGATCAGGCGGGACTGTCGCCCGCCTTGTTTAATGCCCGTGCGATTGCGGATGATATTGCGGAGATGATCCCCGCGCTGGGCCTGAGCCAGGCGGGGCTGTATGCGATTTCTTACGGGACCGAGGCGGCGCTGCATCTGATTGCGGATGCGCCGCAGTGGTTGGGGTTTGCGATTCTCGACTCGGTTTCGCCGCCGGGCCTGTCCGGCTATGATGACGAGCTGGCCGCGCGGGACCGGTTTTTGGATGCGGTGTCTGAACGCTGCTTCACGGGCGAACGCTGTGGTCCGCTCACGCGGATGGGCTATGACGGGTTGGCGGATTGGGCGGCGCAGTTTGATGAGACGCCTGTGACCTTCAGCATCGGACCGGATGAGGCGGACTGGTCGATGGATGGTGCGGATGTGCTGGATTTTCTGGGTGAATTGAGCGCCTATCCCGATGGGGTGCTGGTGGCAATCGCGCTGGTGGATCAGTTGGCGAGCAACCGGTTGGGGGCGATTGGTTTCATGCGCGAGGACATCGCGTCGAGCGTGGATTTCATGCGGCCGAACCTGCCGCTGAGCCTGTCCGCCTATGCGGATACATACTCGGATGCGGATTTGAAGGCGATTGCGTATCCGGTGCGCTATCCGACGGATCAAAACGGGTGGCGTGATTTGTTGAGTGCTTATGCTACGTGGCAGGGGAACGATGCGCGGGAGGCGGCTTTTATTCCTGAATTCGGACCGCCTTCGCCTCTCAAGTCGCGGGTTTTGATCCTGTCGGGCGGTCTGGATACCGCCACGCCCGTACCCTGGGCGGGGGCGTTGGAGCGGCGGTTCAGCGGGTTGGAGCGGTTTATTTTTCCAACCCTCGGCCACGCGGTCAGTTTCGGGGCGGGCGCGGATACGGATGACGCGGACATCGCCCGTGAGTTACGCTGCGCCTCCACCGCCGTGCGCGCGTTTGTCGATCCGGCGGTCAGTTTGAGCGACCCTTGCAGTCTTTACCGAATTGGAGCGACCCAATGATTTTTGAACGTAAGCGATCAAAGCAAGCTCTCGCGCCGCAGTTGATGCGGGGTCTTTTCCCGCTGCAACAGACCCCGGATCAGGTCAGGGGCAGAGCAATTCCTCCCCGCTCCTATTTGCAGAGGCAATCGGTATGAGCCAATCTCCCCGTGCCGGGTTCGTGGCGCTGATCGGCGAGCCGAATGCCGGAAAATCGACGATGCTGAATGCGCTGGTGGGCGCAAAGCTGTCGATTGTGACCCACAAAGTCCAGACGACGCGCGGGCGGATTCGCGGGGTGCTGAACGAGGGGCAGACGCAGATCGTGTTCGTCGATACGCCGGGCCTGTTCGCGCCCAAACGCACGCTGGACCGGGCGATGGTGGCGGCGGCGTGGTCGGGGGCGGGTGAGGCGGATGCGGTTGTCCTGCTGATCGAGGCGCATCGCGGGCTGACCGATGGGGTCAAGACGATCATCGAGCAGTTTGCGCAGCAGTTCTCGCCGCACAAGCCCGTGGCACTCGCGATTAACAAGATCGACCGGACCCGGCGCGACAAGCTGTTGAAACTGACCGAAGACGCGCTGGCGCTGTATGATTTCAAAGAGGTGTTCTACGTCAGCGCGACGCGCGAGGATGGCCTCAGCGATATTGTGACATGGCTGGACGCTCTGATGCCGGAAGGCCCGTGGCTGTACCCTGAAGACCAGCTCGGCGATGCCTCGATGCGGTCGATTGCGGCGGAGTTGACGCGCGAAAAGCTGATGCTGCGGCTGCATCAGGAATTGCCGTATCAGCTGACCGTGGGCACGGACAGTTGGGAAGAGCGCAAAGACGGCTCGGTGCGGATCGAGCAGGTGATCTATATCGCCAAAGAAGGGCACAGGCCGATTGTGCTGGGTCAGGGTGGGCGCAATCTCAAGGCCGTGGGGCAGGAATCGCGGCTTGAGCTGGCGGAGATGTTGGGCCATCCCGTGCATCTGTTCCTGCGGGTGAAAGTCGATCCGCGCTGGCTAGAGGACCGCGAGCGTTATGCGGAGATGGGGCTGGAGCTGCCCGAAGCGTAGGGCTTGTAAAAATGCCGCGCAGAGGGTGCTTGCGATGCGTTGCGCGGGCGTTTATTATGCGAGCGAACTTCTTTTGAGGGTGCGAGAATGAGCAACTACGATCCCGACGCTTATGTGCGTAACGAGATGGATATTTCGGCGCAGGAAGCGGCGTTTTCCGGCTTTATCAAATGGTCGCTCCGCGTGACCTATGCGACCATCGCCTTGCTGCTGTTTTTGTTGATTTTCCGCACTTGATCGCTTGTGACGCAGGGGTATTGACCTTGCGGCACGGGGTATTCCGACATATGTGAGCGTTGATGAAACGCTCATTTAAAAATCCGAAATCATGGTTTTCGCGCGCAGGGCAGATTTCTGTCTTGCGCCTTTATGGTCCCATCGGTGCGTCCGGCGGGTTTGGCCGCTCTTTGAATCATGCTTCTTTAGAGCAATCGATTGAGGCGGCATTCGCGGGCAAGCGGGTCAAGGCGGTGGCGTTGGCGATTAACTCGCCGGGCGGTGCGCCGGGACAGAGCAGCCTGATCGCGCGGCATATCCGGCGGCTCGCGGATGAGAAGAAAATCCCCGTCATCGCGTTTTGTGAAGATGTGGCGGCATCGGGCGGGTATCTGCTGGCTTGTGCGGCGGACGAGATTTACGTCAACGAATACGCGATTACCGGCTCGATCGGGGTCATCAGTGCCGGATTCGGTGCGGTTGAGGCGATTGACAAGATCGGGATCGAGCGGCGGGTGCATACGGCGGGCAAAAGCAAAGTCCTGATGGACCCGTTCTCGCCGGAAAAGCCCGAAGATATTGCGCGGCTCAAGGGCTTGCAAAAAGACATTCACCGCCTGTTCATCGACTGGGTTACAGGATCGCGCAAAGACAAGCTGGATGCGCAGACCGAGCTGTTCGAGGGTGATGTCTGGGTCGGGTTGCGGGCGATTGAGGTCGGGCTGGCCGATGCGGTCGGCGAGTTGCGGCCGGTGATGCGCGAACGCTTTGGCAAAGACATTAAATTCAAAGAGTGCAATGCCCTGCGCAAGGGATTGCTGGGCAAGTTGATGGGTCGGGGTGCGGTGGCGGAGATGAGCGCCGGTGCGACCGACGGCGCATTGGATGCGGTTGAGGCGCGGCTGTCCTGGGCGCGGTTCGGGCTGTGAGAGAGAACGGGGACTTGGGCCGATGATGATGAAGTTTTTGCTCATGGCGGTGATCGTGATCGGGGCGCTGATGGCGTTGCGGGCGTTCAGCGGGGCGGCGACCACGAAGGTCAGGCAGGACCGCAAGGCCGCGAAAGAAGCGGCGGAGCGATCCATGAACAGCGACGACATGGTGCGTTGTCAACGGTGCGAGTCGTATTATCTGCCCCGTGACGGGTGTTCGACCTGTCGCCTGAACGACGTTTAACCGTCCCTCCATTTCAATCGATCCTTTCCTCTGACTGGAATATTTTATGAGCCTTCTCTACGCCATTGTCGGCGCAGCCATTCTTATTGTCGCGGGCGATATGTTGGTGCGGGGGGCGATTGCGTTGAGCCTGAAGGCGGGCCTGTCGGTGGCGCTGGTGAGCCTGACGGTGGTGGCGTTCGGGACATCCGCGCCTGAATTGGTGATTAGCGTACAGGCGGCACTGGAAGGCTCGCCCGATATTGCGCTGGGTAACGTGGTGGGCAGTAACGTCGCGAACGTGTTGCTCATCATGGGTGTTCCGGCCCTGATCGCGCCGATTGTGGTCAGCAACGCGGAAGATATTCGCAACTATCTGTTCATGATCGGGGCCAGCATCCTGCTGCTGGTCTGCGCGTGGTACGGGGCGCTGACATGGGTGATCGGGGTCGGTTTCCTTGTGTTGCTGGCGGGATTTCTGGTGCAGGCTTACAAGCGGTCTGTGGCGAGCGGGGAGGCGATCGAGGATGACGAGATTGATCCTGACTCCGTACAGATGGCAACGGCCAAGATGGTCGGGCTGTTGGTGGTGGGGATTATCGGCCTGCCAATCGGTGCGCATCTGCTGATCGAGGGGGCGCGGGAGATCGCGCTGTCATTCGGGGTTTCCGAGGCGGCGATTGGCCTGACGCTGGTGGCGCTGGGCACATCGCTGCCGGAACTGGCGGCGAGTTTTGCGGCGGCGATGCGGGGGCGGACGGATGTGGTGTTGGGCAATGTGATCGGCTCGAACCTGCTTAACATTCTGGCGATCTTGGGCATCACTTCTATCGTGCATGAAATCCCGATTTCAGACAGTTTCCGCAATCTGGACATTCCGATGATGGTGGTCGCCTCACTGGCATTATTGCCATTTATGTTGAGCAAGACCGCAATCGGGCGCAAGACAGGCGCGGTTTTCGTGGTGGCTTATATCGGCTTTGCCGGCCTGGTGCTCGCAGCCGGTTAAACGGACGGTGTAAGGACGTTTCAGAGCGGAACAGAGGAAAGTTTTGCACATGGTGGCTTGACTCACTTATCCGGTATGAAGGAGCGATCTTTGTTCTGAAGTCAGTAATCGGTAATGGATGATTAATTCTTTTGGTCATTAATATCAGTGATTTAACTCGTTTTGCCTATTTTAAAGGCATATCGCTTGGGTCCAAGGTTTCTATACCCTTTGATGCGATAGCCGCAGTTTTCCAACAGACTTATCCACAGAGACTGGGGGTGGTGGAAATGACAATCGCTAAGCTGTTAAGAAACGTTACGAAATCCTTAAACAGGTCCGGCGCTCGCAATGATTCGAGGGCTTTGGTAGTCTCAATAATATGAGCAAAGCGAACCGCCCCGATAATGCGCCGGCCCTGCCCGAAACATCAACACCTCTGGGGTTTGATGAGGAGGGGGCGCGGTTCGATCACGAGGATAATGACGCCGCCCGCGAAACCGGGCCGGATGTGATCCGCAAGGCGCTGAACACGCTGCCCGACGGCCCCGGTGTGTACCGGATGCTCGATACCAAGGGCGAGATTTTGTATGTGGGCAAGGCGCGCAGTCTGAAGAAGCGCGTGGTGTCGTATACCCGCTATGACGGGCACACCTCGCGCATCCAGCGTATGATCGCCTCCACAGCCTCGCTGATCGCCGTTGTGACGAATACCGAGACGGAGGCGCTGCTGCTGGAGAGCAACCTCATCAAGCGTCTGAAGCCGCGATACAACGTGTTGCTGCGGGACGATAAAAGCTTTCCGTATATCCTGATTGACCGCGAGCATGGATTCCCACGTTTGCGCAAGCATCGGGGGGCGAAGACGGCGAAGGGTGACTATTTCGGGCCGTTCGCCTCGGCGGGGTCGGTGAACCGGACGCTGAACCAGTTGCAGAAGGCGTTTTTGCTGCGGACGTGTAACGATTCCATGTTCGAGGGGCGGACGCGGCCTTGCCTGCTGTATCAAATCAAACGCTGCGCGGCCCCGTGTGTCGATTACGTGACCAAGGCCGAGTACGACCATCTGAGCGCGGAGGCGACGGCGTTTCTGGAGGGGCGCTCGACCAAGGTGCAGGCCGAACTGGCGGAGGCGATGGCGGAGGCTGCCGCCGATATGAACTATGAGCGGGCGGCTGTGTTTCGGGACCGGATCAAGGCGCTGACCCAGGTGCAGGCGCATCAGGGCGTCAATCCGCGCGGGGTGAGCGAAGCGGATGTGATCGCGCTGCATATGGACGGGGGGCAGGCCTGTGTGCAGGTGTTCTTCTTCCGGGGCGGGCAAAACTGGGGCAACAAGGCATATTTCCCGCGCCTGACCAGCGATGCGGATGAGCAGGAGGTGCTGGGCGCGTTTATCGGGCAGTTCTATGACACGCGGCCCCCCGCGAAGCTGTTGCTGCTGTCGGTGGAGCTGGAGGGCAAGGAGCTGCTGGAGGCGGCGCTGACGGAGAACGCGGGGCATAAGGTGGTTATCACCACGCCTGCGCGGGGCGAGAAGCGGGAGCTGGTGACAGACGCTCTCAGGAATGCGCGGGAGTCGCTGGCGCGGCGGATGGCGGATTCGGCGGCGCAGTCGAAGTTGCTCGACGGCGTGATGGAGGCGTTCGATATGGGCGAGCGGCCCGCGCGGATCGAGGTGTATGATAACTCGCATATC
>CALDZQ010000207.1 GCA_937944035.1 uncultured Neomegalonema sp.
GCGCAGTTGATGCGGCGGTTGCAGGCTTTGCAATCTGCGTTGAGCGATGTGCCGAAACAGGCGCGGCGGCTGGCGCGGTGGGAAGCAAAACGTGAGGCGGGGCGCTCTGAAACGGGCAAATATATCGCCCCGATCAGGCCGGGAAAGCCGCCCGGTCACAGGGATCGGGGAAGGCATCCGGTGGATTTTGTGCTGAAGGATTGTCACGCGCTGGCGCTTTATGCGCTGCATGATCCGCCGTGAACCCGGAGATGTTGAGATGTTACGATCCTACGGACAGCGTCCGGCGGCCCTGTAGCGCTGCGCGCAAGTCAAAGGATTCACCATGCGACCGCTACAATGTTTTGCGTAATTTTGAATCACTACGCTCGAAACCGCTTGGAAGCGATTGCCGTGACTCAACGCACCCCGCCTTGCGAAGTGGGCACTTTTTTGCTATATCAGAAGTGTCGATAGCGAGCGGGATCGCCTGCCGCGCCGACTTGGAGGAGGCTTGTCCTGACAACTCAATCTGAAAACGGTGCTGCAGCAGCATCGGCGGGCCTTGGCGCTATGAAAATGGGCGCTGGGGTTGCGAAAAAAGACGTATCGCCTGATGCCATGCTGGCCGTGGCACTTCAGTCGCTTGAAGACAACAAGGCCGAAGACATTGTAAAGATTGACCTTCAGGGAAAATCTGCAATCGCTGACTACATGTTGATCGCCACCGGCACATCAACGCGCCATGTCACCACCATCGCTGACAAAATGGTGGAGAAGCTCAAGCGCGATGCCCAAATCGTGCCGCGTCTGGAGGGTGCGCAGCAGGCGGATTGGGTGCTCATCGATGCGAGTGACGTGATTATTCATGTTTTCCGCCCCGAAGTGCGCGAATTCTACAATCTTGAGCGCATGTGGACCGGCCAAGAAGCCGAAACGCCACAGTTAAACGGCTGATCGCGTGAATAACGGCATAGTATAGCGGAGATGAAAATCTCCGTCATTGCCGTCGGCCGGGCAAAGTCCGGCCCTGAACTCACGTTAATCGAAGACTACCGCACCCGTTTTGACAGCATCGGGCGCGGAATAGCGCTTGGCCCGCTGGATATTGTTGAAATCGACGCCCGGCGCAGCGACAAAGAAGCCGACAGCGCGAAAATACTTGAGAAAATCCCCAAAGGCTACCACATCATCGCTCTTGATGAGCGGGGCAAAACCCAGCCCAGCAGTGCTTTCTCGACGATGCTTTGCGACATCCGTGACGCCGGAGCGCCCGGAATCGCGTTCCTGATCGGTGGTGCGGATGGCCATTCCGATGCCGTTCGGGCGCAAGCAAACCGCCAAATCGCCTACGGTCCGGCGACATGGCCGCACATGTTGGTGCGGGTTATGCTGGTCGAGCAAATTTACCGTGCTGCCGCCATTGCGGCAAACCACCCTTATCACCGTGAAGGGTGACGGTTCGTTAACCATAGAGTGATGAATAGAGGATGCCCGCAAAGACTTGCGGGTCTGGACGACACCGCCTCATCAGCTTACGATGTCCCGGTATCGCCAATTTGTGTCAGAGGTAGGTTTTGTTGGCAAAAAACGCGCAATCAAAAGGGCCGGTTGCACTCGTTATTCTTGACGGGTTGGGCCTGCGTGCGGAGCGTGAAGGCAACGCCGTTGCGCTGGCCAACACCCCCACACTCGACCGCCTGCGCACCACCTGCCCGTCCGCCACGCTCAAGACGCACGGGTTGGATGTCGGCCTGCCTGAAGGGCAGATGGGCAATTCCGAAGTCGGCCATATGAATATCGGCGCGGGCCGCGTTGTGATGATGGACCTGCCCAAGATCGACGCCGCCATCGCTGACGGCTCGTATCAGCAGCGCCCCGCCTTTACGCAGCATATCAGCACGCTGAAAGCCAGCGGCGGGACCGCTCACATCCTCGGCATTATCTCGCCGGGCGGCGTCCATGCGCATCAGCGCCATCTCGCGCATACCGCCAAAGAAATCGCGGCGCAGGGCATTCCGGTTTGCTTGCACCTCATCACAGACGGGCGCGATGTGGCCCCGCAAAGCGTCGGGGGTTTTCTCGCACAGCTTCGCGATGACCTCGGCGATGCCGCAAACATCCGCATCGCCACGGTCACGGGGCGTTTTTATGCCCTCGACCGCGACAACCGCTGGAAGCGCGTTCAGCGCGCTTTTGATGCCATCGCAAATGCGACGGGTGAAACCGCCGCCACTGCCGAAAACGCCGTCAAAGCCGCCTATGCGCGCGATGAGACAGACGAATTTATCGCCCCGACCGTGATCGCTGATTTCGACGGCATCAAGCCCGGTGACGGACTATTCTGTGTGAATTTCCGCACAGACCGCGCACGGGAAATCCTTGCAGCCCTTGCGGCCCCCGACTTCACAGAATTTGAACGTGATGATCTGCGCCTCGCGGTCGCAACGGGCATGGTCGAATACTCGCAAAGCCATAATCGCTACATGGATGCGGTGTTCGCCGATCAAACCATCGACGACACCCTTGGCGAAGTGGTCGCGCGCGCCGGATTGCGCCAGCTTCGGCTGGCCGAAACCGAAAAATATCCCCACGTCACCTTCTTCTTCAACGGCGGGATAGAGCCGCCCGAAGACGGTGAGCAGCGGCATATGGCCCCCAGCCCCAAGGTCGCCACCTACGATCTGCAACCTGAAATGTCGGCACAAGCGGTCACAGAAACCTTTGTCGATGCGATCCGCTCCGGGGTTTACGATCTGATTATCGTCAACTACGCAAACCCCGACATGGTCGGCCATACGGGCGTTCTGGAGGCCGCAATCACAGCGGTTGAGACCGTCGATGCGGGTCTGGGCCAGGCCGTCGCCGCGATGGAAGAGGTTGGCGGACACATGATCGTCACCGCCGATCACGGTAATTGCGAGATGATGATCGACCCCGAAACAGGCGGCCCTCACACCGCACATACGCTCAATGAAGTCCCGATCTATCTGGTCGGTCAAAATGCCCCCCTTCAACAGGGTGGACGCCTCGCCGATATTGCGCCAACGTTGCTCAAACTACTGGGATTGGAGCAGCCTGCGTTAATGACAGGCCAGTGCCTGATCGCCAACGCAGAGCAGCAGGACAAACGGGCATGATAAAAACAATCGCAGATCGATACAAAGCCTCCCCTCCCCCGCCCATAATGCGGGCAAGACTTGCGCGCATTGGTATTGCCCTCACGCTCGCCCTCGCCGGGTACACGCCCCCCGCCTCCGCACAACAGGCGACCACAGGCATCTACAACACCGAGAACGCCGCCGAGGCCGAATCCTTGGCCCGCAACGCGCGGATCAAGGCGCAAAGGGCTGCGGACCTTGAACGCAAAGCGATGACCGATGCCGAGGCAACCCGCCGCGACGAATTGCGCATCGTTGAAATCGAAAAAGAAATCGCCGAATTGGAGACAATGGTCTCGGAATCACGGGCGCGTCTTGTTGCGCTCGCCAACGAGGAAGCGGGCGCGACCGAAGCCATGCGCTTGCGCAGACGCCAGAATGCAGCCGCGTTTTCCGCGATGGTCGCCCTCTCCAAATCCCACGCGCCG
>CALDZQ010000208.1 GCA_937944035.1 uncultured Neomegalonema sp.
TAGAAAGACACGCCAAAGCTGCTGTTGTTAATCGCCGATCCGAGATGGCTGTTCTTGGAAACAGTCCATGTCGCCGGAAATCCCCGCGCGAGATAGGGTACGGACCATGACGCTTCAAACCCGGCGTCGCTGATGCTGCGCGTCTTCGGCAGGAAAGCGCCGTTAAAGCTGGGATGAGGCCAGTCGGAGGCAATCGTGACATCCGTCTGCCGCCCTAAAGGCGCCACATGCAGCCGTCCACTGCCGCGAATATTCAAATTAAAATCGAACGCGCCATCCCCGCCGCGCGGGTCGCCAATGGTTGCTTGCAGCAAGCTGCCAGATCCGAAGTTGGGCGTGAGCGCCCGGCCGCCTTTGTAATCGGGTGACGCACGAAACGCCCGGTTTGCCGCCCTGCTTTGCGAGGCAAACGCAGGTTCAAACGGGATGTCCTCACCCTTCCAGTTCACATTCACATTATTCTCAAACGCGCGCGAATCAGAGACCTTCACCGCCAACACCGCTTTGCCCCAAAGCGCTGTCTCCCCCGCCTCAATCAGGCTGTCAGGGTCAATAGAGCCGAAAGCCCCTGAAAACCCCGCTTTTGCCGTGTAGACTGTCGCCTCGAAAATACCCCGGCTGCGCGTCTGGGTTTGCGTGTCAATCTCAACGCTCAAACCGTCCGGCGTAATCACCAGCGTGTGTGTTTCGACAGTGGGAATCACTTTCCCGTTCGCTTGTGTCAGCACGCCGGCACTCTGCACCGGAACCATCAGGAACGGCCCCGCCAGCGATTGCGGCGCACCCCACACCCCGCCGACATCGCGAATCGTCTGATTGCTGTAGTTCTGCCGCTCGGACGTAATCACACCCAGCATCAACAGCGGAATGGTCATCACAACGGTCAGCAGGATCAGGATCAAAAACCCCGCTCCTTTACTGCGCCAAAATCCGTTTTTCGCCGCTTCTGTCATGACACCTCCGATACGCTTCAAATCTTACGACAGGACACGGCGTAATTGAGGCGTAGCTTTACAGTTTGCGCGCTGATGTGACAGAATCTTCTCATGGCAGCGAAAACCACTTTGAATGCGAAAAACCTTCAGGCTCTGGGTGCTGAGACCCTCGCAGATCTTGTTATGTCTCTTGTCGATGGCAATGCCGCGCTCAAACGCGAGGCCCGCGCCGCTTTGCTGGAGCTGGCGGGTGATGGTGCGATGGCGGCGGAGGTGCGTAAGCGTCTTGTCTCGATCAAAAAAGCCCGCTCCTTCGTGAACTGGAAGAAGAAAAAAGCTTTCGCCACCGAACTGACCCGCTTGCACAGAACCATCGCCGACAAGATCGCCCCGCAAAACCCGAAGGAGGCGTTGGAGCTGATCTGGCTGTTCCTGGGCCTCGCTCCTTCAGTGTACGAGCGCCTTGATGATAGCAACGGGATGATCGGTGAGATTTTTCATAATGCTTGCGCGGACATCGGCGCTATCGCCACCCGCGCGAAATCCGATCCCGTCAAGCTGGCCGGTCAGGTGTTTCGCGCGCTTATGGACAGCAATCATTACGCCGAATTCGACGGCCTGCTTGCCTCAACCGCCCAAACCCTCGGCGACAAAGGCATCGCTCACCTGAAAGCGCTGTTCACAGAGGCGGCGGCCAAGCCGGAAAAGCCGAAGAAGACCCGCAAGGAAGATGTCATCGGCTGGAGCACGCGCGGTGCGGTCTATCGTCAGGACATAGAGCGCGGCCACCGCGAAAGCACGATCCGGCGCAGCCTGATGGAAATCGCGGACATTCAACAGGATGTGGACGGCTTCATCGCCCAGCTTGATGAGAATGCCCGCAAACTCGATTTGAACGCCGCCGACATCGCCATGCGCCTCGTCAAAGCAAACCGCGCGTCCGAAGCCCTGAAATTTCTGGATGAGGCCCATCAGGACGAACGCTTTTTTCACGCCGATTGGATCGATGCCCGCCTGACGACGCTGGAAGCGCTTGATCGCACCGATGAAGCGCAAGCGATGCGATGGTCCCTGTTCGAGCGCAGTTTCTCTGATGATTACCTGCGCGACTATCTGAAAAAACTCCCCGATTTCGAGGACATTGAGGTTGAAGAAAAAGCATTCGCCCATGTCAGCGCGTCAAAAGACGTTCACCGCGCCCTCGAATTTTTTATCAAATGGCCCGCGCTTGATCGCGCTGCAAAGCTGATCGAGGATCGCCATGACGCCCTGAACGGCGATCTTTATTTCCTGCTCAGCCCCGCCGCCGATGCCCTGCTCGATAAACATCCCCGCGCGGCAACTCTACTGCTGCGGGCCTTGATCGACGACACGCTGGCGGGCGGAAAATCGGGCCGCTACAAACACGCCGCCACTCATCTCATGGATTGCGACAGCCTCGCGGGCGCTATCGACGATTTCGGTCCCTTTGAAACGCATGAGGCTTTCGACGCCCGCATCCGCGCAAAGCACGGTCGCAAATACGCGTTCTGGACCCTCATAAAGTAAGCGCCCCTCTGAAAAGAAGGGCGCAAGCTATCATTTACATCTGCCGTTCGACCATCATTTTCTTAATGCTGCCGATAGCTTTCGCCGGGTTCAAACCCTTCGGACAAGCCTTCGCGCAGTTCATGATCGTGTGACAGCGGTACAGGCGGAACGGGTCTTCCAGATCATCCAACCGCTCCCCGCGCGCTTCATCGCGACTGTCCGCCAACCAGCGATACGCCTGCAACAGCGCGGCCGGCCCAAGATAGCGGTCGCCGTTCCACCAGTAGGACGGGCACGATGTCGAGCAACAGGCGCACAGGATACACTCGTACAGCCCGTCAAGCTGCTCGCGGTCTTCCGGCGATTGCTTCCACTCTTTGGTCGGCGTCGCCGAGTCCGTCTCCAGCCAAGGCTTGATCGAGGCGTGCTGGGCATAGAAATGCGTCAGGTCCGGGACAAGGTCTTTGACCACAGGCATATGTGGCAGAGGATAAATCCGCACATCGCCGCTGATCTCCGCAATGCCCATCGTGCAGGCCAGCGTATTCGCGCCATCGATATTCATCGCACAAGACCCGCAAATCCCCTCGCGGCAGGACCGGCGGAAGGTCAGCGTCGGATCGATCTCATTCTTGATCTTGATGATCGCGTCCAGAACCATCGGCCCGCAATCCTTCGTATCGATATAGTAAGTATCGATGCGCGGATTTTCCCCCGTATCAGGGTTCCAGCGGTAGATTTTAAACGCCTTCATGCTCTCGCCGCTGCCCTTGGGCCACGTCTTGCCTTGCACGATCTGCGAGTTCTTGGGGAGGGTGAATTGTGCCATTGGTTTTCCTCTCGCGGATCAATAAACGCGCGCTTTAGGCGCGATCTTCGCAGGTTCGATCCCGCCCTCACTCGGCGCGGTTAGCGGTTCGGTCTGCACAGCGCGATAGCTGAGCGAGACATTCCCCGTCTCCGCCACCTTTGCCAGCGAGTGAACCCGCCAGTTCGCATCATCACGGTCTTTGTAGTCTTCCCGTGCATGAGCGCCCCGGCTTTCCTTGCGCGCCTCGGCGGAAACCACCGTGGTAATCGCATTCGCCATCAGGTTTTCCAGCTCCAACGTCTCCATCAGATCGGTGTTCCAGATCAGCGAGCGATCGGTGACTTTAATGTCAGCCATATTCTGCCAAATCGCGGCCATCCGCTGACAGCCTGATTGCAGCGTTTCTTCGGTGCGGAAAACGGCAGCATCTTCCTGCATCGCGGCTTGCATATCGTCGCGGATTTGCGCGGTCGGTGTGCCGCCATTGGCATTGCGCAGGCGATCAAAGCGATCCATCACTTTATCAACCGCCGCCGCGTTCATCTGCGGAGTTGCGGTCTTCGGATCAACGATTTCCGCCGCCTTAATCCCCGCCGCACGGCCAAATACGACCAGATCGATCAGCGAGTTAGATCCCAACCGGTTCGCCCCGTGAACACTGGCACAGCCCGCCTCGCCGATGGCCATCAGGCCCGGCACAAGCGCGTTCGGATCATCGGCGGTCGGCGCAACCACTTCACCCCAGTAGTTCGTAGGAATGCCGCCCATATTGTAGTGAACCGTCGGAATCACCGGAATCGCCTGCTTGTTCAGGTCAACCCCCGCAAAAATCCGCGCGCTCTCCGAAATCCCCGGCAGGCGCAAAGCCAGCGTTTCGGGGGGCAGGTGGTCGAGATGCAGGTGGATATGGTCCTTCTTCGGCCCCACACCGCGCCCTTCGCGGATTTCCATCGTCATACAGCGCGAGACAACGTCGCGGGACGCCAAATCCTTATAAGTTGGCGCATAGCGTTCCATAAACCGCTCGCCCTCGGAGTTGACGAGATACCCGCCTTCCCCGCGCGCGCCCTCGGTAATCAGGCAACCTGCGCCGTAGATTCCGGTCGGGTGGAACTGCACAAACTCCATGTCTTGCAGCGGCAATCCCGCCCGCGCCACCATCCCGCCGCCGTCTCCGGTGCAGGTATGGGCCGAGGTCGCTGAGAAATACGCGCGGCCATAGCCACCCGTCGCGAGAATAACCATCTTCGCGTTGAATCGGTGGATCGTGCCGTCATCCAGCTTCCACGCGATGATTCCGGTGCATTGCCCGTCATCGCTCATCACCAGATCGATGGCGAAATATTCGATGAAAAATTCCGCGTTGTTCTTGAC
>CALDZQ010000209.1 GCA_937944035.1 uncultured Neomegalonema sp.
GGTGCTGGAGGAATAACGCCGCATGTTGGGAAAAACCGCCGGAGGCTTATTCTGGATGTTCCGTTATCTTGAGCGGAGCGAGAATATTGCGCGTCTCGTCGATGCGGGATTACGCATGGCGTTAACCGGGCCGTCCAATGCACGGGATGAATGGTCATCGGTGATTGATACTGCCGCTGTGCGTGAGGAGTATCTGAAGCAACATCAGGACTTTGGCTCAAAGGGTGTTGTGGATTATCTGCTGCGGGATCGCAGCAATCCGTCCAGCGTTATGTCTTCCATCACTACCGCGCGAAATAATGCGCGGCTGGTCCGTACCGCGCTGACGCGTGAAGTGTGGGAGGCGACCAATGAATGCTGGATCGTCCTTGGGGAGTTGTTGTCAAAACCGATTCCCGAGCGTGAATTGCCGGATGTTCTGAGTACCATCCGTCGTCAGAATGCACAGGTGCGGGGCGCTTTGCACGGGACGATGTTGCGCAATGATATTTTCAACTTCTGTCGCCTTGGGACGTTTTTGGAGCGTGCTGACAACACGGCGCGTATTCTGGATGTGAAATATTACGTGCTGTTGCCATCTGCCAGTCAGGTTGGCTCGTCGCTGGATAATGTGCAATGGGATACCATCTTGCGCTCTGTTTCCGGCCAGCGCGCCTACAGGATGATGCACGGGCCGGATGTGGATACCCGCAACATCGTGCATTTTCTGGTTTTCGATCCCAGGATGCCGCGCTCGCTGACGTTTTGTTTCAATAAAATCGCTGACAATCTCAGACATCTGACAATTGGCGATGATCTGCCACGACCGTGCCTCGATCTGATCGATCATCAGGTCGCATGGTTGAACGGCTATACCGTAGAAAAGGTCTTTGACAGGGGGCTGCACGAGTTTTTGGAGGAATATAAACAGCGCAGCAACAGCCTTGGTCTCCAGATCGAGAAAGATTACAGGTTTTATCAGTGACCATGCGCCTCACAATCTCGCATCAAACGACCTACACGTATGAAGAGCCTCAAAATTATGGGCTTGAGCGTATTCGGCTGTTTCCGTTGACCGGACCGACGCAGAACATCGCCGATTGGACCGTAAGCCTGACAGGCGCGACTAAAGAAGCCGACTACGAGGATCATCATGGAAACCGGGTTTGGTTGGCCAAGATCACTGAAGACCAAACATCTTTGATGATCGCATGTCAGGGGACGGTTGAGGTAAATTCCGGAAATGGCATCAGCAGTGAACAGGCGGGGCCGGTTCCGTTATGGTATTTCCAACGGCCGACGACACTGACGCAACCGGGCGTTGGGATTGCCGCGCTACTGAAAGCGTTAGGGCAGGATTTTGACAATGATATTGCGCGCCTTCACGCTTTGTCTGCGGCAATATACCAGCGCATCGACTATCAAACCGATGCGACCAATCCCAAGACCACCGCTGAAGAGGCGCTCAAAGTCGGGGCGGGGGTGTGTCAGGATCATGCGCAAGTGTTTGTGACCGCAGCGCGGCAGCTCGGTTTTCCGGCGCGCTACGTTAGCGGATATTTGATGATGGATGATCGGATCGATCAAAATGCGACCCATGCCTGGGCGGAAGCTTTTGTAGAGGGCTTGGGCTGGATCGGTTTTGATATTTCGAATGAAATCTGTCCTGATGAGCGTTACGTGCGACTCGCAGTTGGGTGCGATTACCGTGATGCCGCACCTGTTACCGGGATGCGAATGGGCGTGGGTACAGAGTCGATGATGGTGGCAATTCAGGTGCAGCAGCAGTAAGCAAAGCGCAAATTAACCGGAACCTTTGCCCATGACTTATTGTGTCGGCCTGCGCCTGAACAAAGGCATCGTTTTTATGTCTGATACCCGCACGAATGCGGGCGTGGACAACATCTCTGTGTTCAAAAAGATGATGGTCTGGTCAAAGCCGGGCGAGCGCGTGATTACGCTTATGACCGCCGGAAACCTGGCCACTACGCAAGCCGTTGTCAGCCTGTTGGACGAACGGATGAAAGCGCCCGAAGATCGCAATCCGTCTATACTCGAAGCACCGTCGATGTTTCAGATCGCCAAGATTATGGGCGAGACGTTGCGCGATGTTGTTCAGGAGCAGAACGGTGGCAGCGGTTTTAACGCAACGATGATTCTCGGCGGACAGATCGCGGGCAGCGAGCCGCGCCTTTTTCTAGTTTATCCCGAAGGCAACTTTATTGAAGCGTCGATGGATACGCCGTTTTTTCAAATCGGTGAGACAAAATACGGCAAGCCGATTATCGTCCGGGCGTATGATCCCGACATGAATTTTGAGGATGCGGTCAAGCTGTTACTGGTGTCATTTGATTCGACCATCAAAGCCAATTTATCGGTCGATTTGCCGCTGGACTATTTTGCCTATGAGGCGGGGAGCTTTGAGGTTGGGCGGACGGGCCGAATTACACGGGATGATCCGTATTTTCAATCGATCTCAAGCGGTTGGGGTGACGCCCTGAAGAAGGCGTTTCATTCACTGCCGGATTTCAATTTCTCGGAAAAGGAAAACAGGGGTGGATGAGAAGCTGTTCGAAAAAGGTCTGGCCAAGCGCAAGGCAACGCTGGGGGCCGAGTATGTTGAGCAAAATCTGGCTGCCGCCGACGCGTTTACACAACCGTTCCAGGAGGCGATGACGGCGTGGTGTTGGGGTTTTGGCTGGGGTGATGAGACGATCGACGCGAAAACCCGCTCGATGATGAACCTGTCAATGATCGGTGCGCTTGG
>CALDZQ010000210.1 GCA_937944035.1 uncultured Neomegalonema sp.
AGATAATACTATCCGAAAGTGATCCGATGCCTAAATCAGACCCGTCCTGCCTCGTCTCGACCGACTGGCTTGCCAAGCATCTTGATGCCCCGGATGTGCGCGTGGTGGACGGCTCGCATCACCTGCCCGATGCGGGGCGCGATGCGCGTGCGGAGTTTGGGGAAGCCCATATTCCGGGGGCGGTTTTCTTTGACATCGATGACATCAGCGATGGCTCCTCCGGCCTGCCGCATATGGCGCCAAGTTCTGAGAAATTCGCCTCGCGGGTGCGCAAACTGGGGCTTGGTGACGGCAACCGGATTATCGTTTACGACAATTCCGACCTGTGGAGCGCGGCGCGGGTATGGTGGATGTTCCGCCTGTTCGGGCATCAGGATGTTGCGGTGCTGGATGGTGGTCTGGCGCGCTGGAGAGCGGAAGGGCATCCGGTCGATGATCTGCCCGAACCCCCGCGAGAGCGCCACTTTACACCGCGCCGGGACACGACGCTGATCCGTGATGTGACCGAGGTTGCGCGGGCGGCAAAAGTCGGGGATGCGCAGATTATCGATGCGCGCGGGCCGGGGCGTTTTTCCGGCGCTGAGGCCGAACCGCGTGAAGGACTGCGCTCCGGGCGTATCCCCGGCTCGATCAATGTCTGCTACAAAGACCTGCTTGATGAGGGTGTGCTGCGCCCGGAGAAAGAGCTGCGCACGATATTCGACCGCGCGGGTGTTGATATGAGCAAGCCGATTATCACGACCTGCGGGTCCGGGATAACGGCGGCGGTGCTGGGTCTGGCGCTGACGCGGATCGGTCATCGCGACTGGGGACTTTATGACGGCTCATGGGCTGAATGGGGTGCGTTTGACGAGTTGCCGATTGCGGTAGGATAAACCGATGCGCTTGAAAGATTGCCATAATTTCCAGGATTTCCGCAAACTCGCCAAGCGCCGCCTGCCCGGCCCGATCTTCAACTATATCGACGGTGCGGCGGATGATGAGACGACTTACGACCGCAATACGCAGGCGTTCCGGGACTGTGATCTGGTCCCCAATGTCCTGACCGGGGTTGCCGATATTGATATGTCGGTCACAGTGATGGGGCAAAAGCTGGATATGCCGATTTACTGCTCGCCCACGGCGTTGCAGCGGTTATTTCACCACGATGGCGAGCGCGCTGTGGCGGCGGCGGCCGAGAAATACGGCACGATGTTCGGGGTGTCCTCGCTGGGCACTGTCAGTCTGGCCGAAGTGCGCAAGAAGCACAAAAACCCGCAATGCTATCAGTTCTATTTCCACAAGGATCGCGGCCTGAACCGTGCGATGATGGAAAGCGCCAAGGAGGCGGGCGTCGAGGTGATGATGCTGACCGTGGACAGCATCACGGGCGGCAACCGCGAGCGCGACCTGCGCACGGGGTTTTCGATCCCGTTCCGCCTGACGTTGGGCGGGGTTGCGCAATTTGTGATGAAGCCGATGTGGGGCATAAACTACGTCACCCATGAGAAATTCGCGATGCCGCAACTGGACGAGCATGTGGATATGGGCAGCGGCGCGCTGTCGATCAGCCGCTATTTCACGGAAATGCTCGATCCTTCGATGACGTGGGATGACGTGGCGGAAATGGTGAAGTTCTGGGACGGCCAGTATTGCCTGAAGGGAATCATGTCCGTCGAGGACGCCAAACGCGCCGTCGATATTGGCTGCACCGGGATTATCCTGTCGAACCACGGCGGGCGGCAGCTCGATGGCTCCCGCGCGCCTTTTGACCAGCTTGCCGAGATCGTTGATGCGGTGGGCGACAAGATCGACGTGATTATGGACAGCGGGATACAGCGCGGAACCCATGTTCTCAAGGCGCTGTCGCTGGGTGCGAAGGCGGTCGGGGGCGGGCGGTTCTATCTCTATCCGCTTGCCGCTGCGGGGCAGGCGGGCGTTGAGCGGGCGCTGGGGCTGATGCGGACCGAGATCGAGCGCGATATGCGGCTTATGGGCTGTAAATCCGTGGCCGATCTGTCGCGGGCGAATTTGCGGTTCCGTTAAGGCTCAGAACGAGCGCCAAATCCCCAAGGTGAAGCCGCGCTCCTTCAGCGTGTTCTGACCGCTCAATGTGCCTTGCACTCCGGCCTGCACCGCCCAATCCTCATCGATGCGATAGACGAGGCTTGCCGATACTTTATGCTCGCGGGTCGATAGAAATCCGCCTGTCGCTTTGCCCACCGACATGCTGTTAAAGCTTTGCAGCAATGCCAAAATCTCCGGGGTCACGTCGATACCCGCCGTCATATCAAGCCGCACTTCGTCTGCTGGATCGCCGAAACGCACACGATAGCCCAACTGCGTGTCGGTAAAAGCATTGCGGCCCAGAATTGTGTAGCCTTTGCCGTAGAGCAACCGCCCGTCCAGCTCCCAATCCGTATCGCCGCCATTCGCGGGGGCCAGGCGGTTGCTCGTGCCCGGCATTCGCGCAACGCCTTGAACCGAGATCACCGATACATCGTTGCGCCAAACCCTGACACGCGCCCCGAAATCCAGCCGCCCCAATCCCCGCACCGTCTCGCCAAAGGCGGAACCGGTCGATTTATGCCGCCATTCCGGCTGTGCGTGGAGCGTAAGCCAGTCTTTCAACCCGTATTCCACAAACGCACGCACTTCTGTTTTTTCAAACTCCGTGGCTCTGCCTTCTTCGCCAATGGCGGAAAAGCGCTCGTCGGCAAAGCTGTGCGACAGCGAAACAATGATCTGGCCGTCCCCTTCGGGCAAAGTCCAAGCGCCTGCTAACGCGGGTAGTGCCGCGCAGGCGTGGAAAAACGCGGAGGCGAGCGCGTAGATTAATATCTGACGCATTTGGATAGCCAATCTGTGTCAATTTGGATCAATACCTATGGTTAACGTAGAGAAATATATTCCCGCAACCTGTATTATATCCGTGTTCATGCGCTTTTATCATCTGCGGAAACGCCATTCGATGCAGAGCGGGCCAAGAGATCTTTTAGACCATCCTGAACGATATAAGGATCATTCCGGATAGCCTAACTTCTTGTTTTGGCGCGTTTCCGAGTCGGGCAATGAACCCATTGCCCTTGATAACGCTCTTGTGGATTGTTTTTGACAAAACGAACCCACTGGATTTCTGTTTGGTGGATCAACTTAT
>CALDZQ010000211.1 GCA_937944035.1 uncultured Neomegalonema sp.
CATCACCGTGGCATCGCCGCCGCCGACCGACAGGCGCAGGATCGCAACATCGTGTGTGCCGGGCAGAGTATTCGCCCCCGCCCATATCCAGTCTTTGCTTTCCGCCTCCGCCAGCGCATCCAGATCAAGCACCACGTCCCAGTCGGGCGCATCGGTCTTGAATGAAGCCAACGTCGTCCGCCGCCAGATGCCGCGCGGATTGTCCGCGTCCAGCCAGTAATTATAAATCCAATCCCCGCGCCGGGTTATGTGGGGCAGCTTGTCGGGGCGGTCCATGATGAAGGCCAGATCGTCGCGGTCTTTCTCAAACCCCGCACCGGAGAACAACGCTTTTGTGGCCGCGCTTTGTTCATCTACCCACGCGACCGCCTTCTCGCCGTCCACCTCTTCCAGCCAAATCCACGGGTCATTATCGGGTTGGTCCAGAGTCGGCAGGGCGGCGTTTGTCATGCGTCATGTCCTTATAATTCAGGTATAAGGCAGACTATGTATGGTTAACGACTGTGTCGATGATTTTCACCCGTGGCACTTCTTCGCTTTCGTACCGCTGCCGCACCAGCATGGTTCGTTCGGTTTCGGGCGGTAGGGGTCGAGCTGATCGCCGTCGACGTAAAACCAGCGGCCCTCATCACAGATAAAAAACGAGCGTTCATGCATTTGTTTAATTGGATCAGAATCCCCGGTCGCTCCTGTGACCAAGACGGGCGGACGTTTCTGGCGGAAAGCGGCGGCGAATTCGACATGCCCTTCCGTATCGCCTGAACGGCCCTTTTGCGTCTTGATGATAAGCAGATTTGTCCACGCTGTGCCCGCAATGCTGCGCTCGATCTCTGCCCGCTCGTTCGGAGAGCGGGTATATCGGTCATGGGTTTCAAACAGGTAATCGCCCGCGCCCTCGCAAAACGCCGTGTAGCGGGAGCGCATGAGCGCTTCTGCTGTGGGGGCGTGGGCGGTCCCGTTGATATAGGGCGCGCAGCAGGCGGCAAACGCTGTGCCGGAGCCGCAGGGGCACATCCGGTCCATCATAAATCTCCCATCGCTGAGGGGTGTGCGGCGGAATATGCCTCCAGCAGCCGCTTTTCGTCCACTTCGGTATACCGCTGCGTCGAGGATAGCGAAGCGTGGCCCAGCAACGTCTGGATCGCCCGCAAATCGCCCCCCGCACTGAGCAGATGCGTCGCGAAGGAGTGGCGCAGGGCATGGGGTGTGGCGGTATCGGGCAGGCCCATCGCATGACGGATCGTCTGCATCGTACCGCTGACCTGCCGTTGGTTCAGCAAGCCGCCGCGTACCCCGACGAACAGGGGGCCGTCGCCGCTCAGATCATGGGGGCAGGCTGTGACATAGGCGTCCACCGCTTCACGGGCGGCGGGCAGGACGGGGACCATCCGTTCTTTACGCCGTTTGCCGGTGATGCGCAGGACCGGCCCCAGCGGCGCATCGCGTCCGGTGAGCGATAGCGCCTCGGAGATGCGTAAACCGCAGCCGTAGAGCAGGGTCAGGATTGCCGTGTCGCGGGCGATGACCCACGGTTTTGTGGCGGTCAGGTCGGTCGCGTCCAGCACCGCTGCCGCATCCGGGGCGCTGAGAGGGCGGGGCAGGGGTTTGACGCCTTTCGGCCCGCGCGCCGCGCGCACAACATCGGCCCGCACACCATGCGTCTCGCCGATATAATTGTAGAAGCTTTTGAGGGACGACAGCGCCCGCGCGACACTGGCTTTGGACAGCCCGTCGCGGCGCAAATCCGCCATCCATGCCCGCAATTCCTGAGGCGTGACCGCGCCCAACCGTGCGGCAGGAAGGGTTTGGGCATCGCCGAGGGTGGCCAGAAACCGCCAGACATCGTGGGTATACGCCACCCGCGTCGCCTCACTCGCATCGCGCACGACAAGCGCGCGCAGCCATGCGTCAACGAGGGTGGCGGATGTGGCGTTTGTGGTCATTTCCGCGTTCTTCTGTGGGAGATTAGCCCATCTCCGGCTCGTCCAGCCAATGCCGCATCACGCGGCTGACCGCGCCGCCGAGAAAGACCAGCAATTCGCCGCCCTGATCCTCGTGGAAGCGGTCGGGGTCTTGCGCGCCGAACAGCAGAACGCCGGGGCGGGTGTCGGGGCCGAAATCGAGGCGGACCAGCGCCTCCGATGTGACATCGCTGTCGCTGTGATAGCGGGTTGTCGGCTCCTCAAGCGCGCGCAGGGACACGCCCCACGGTGCGCCGTGGAAAAACTTATCGACCGAGCCGACGGGAATCGGACACAGTGTCCCGATCTCGCTGGCGTCTTTTTCATCGCCTGTCGGGGCTGTCTCGACGCACAGGCGCACGGAATCAACGGCGAGCAGTTCACCGAACTGGCTGCCGACAATATCAATGAAATCGCGGAAGCTGGGCGCTTCGAGCATTTGCAGGATCGCGTCATGCACCTGGCTCATCGACATCATGTTCATTTCGGCAGCGTCGATCATCTCTTCGCGTTCGATCTCGATCGCCCGTAAGCGCGCCCGCATCCGTGCCATAACGGCGGTTTGCAGGCTGACGACGTTCTCGCCATAGCGTTTGGCCGCTGCGTCCACAATCATCGCGGAAACCTCGGCGTCGTCCAGCACGATTTCCGGTTTTTCCAGCAGCATCGTGCGTATTGCGCTGCGTCCCATTTTCGTGCGTCTCGGTTCGCGCGCGACCGCTTCGCTGCCTGTTCCGTCGTTGCTCATGCTTACTCTCTCACCCTTCGCGCCAGTTTTTGTGACGGCGCTTTTATTTTGATCGGTTCCTTAAAGGATCGACTGCCCCGTTTTTTCCCAGTCCTTCAAGAAAGCCTCAAGTCCCTTGTCAGTCAACGGATGTTTTGCAAGCGCATAGAGTGTGCTTGGTGGCAAGGTCGCGACATCTGCGCCCGCAATGGCGGATTCCTTGACGTGGTTGACGGTGCGGATAGAGGCGGCGAGGATTTGTGTCTCGAAACCGTAATTGTCGTAGATGGCGCGGATTTCCTCGATCAGCTCCATGCCGTCGATGCCCATATCGTCGAGGCGTCCGATGAATGGCGAGATGAACGTGGCCCCCGCTTTCGCGGCCAACAGCGCCTGATTTGCGCTGAAACACAGGGTCAGATTGGTCGTATGCCCCTCGTCCACCAGCGTCCGGCAGGCGACAAGCCCGTCGAAAGTCAGGGGCAGCTTGATCGTCACGTTGTCTGCGATTTTGGCCAGTTTGCGGCCCTCGTCGATCATTTGCGCGGAGTTGGTGGCGGTGACTTCGGCACTGACCGGTCCGTCAACGATTTCGCAAATCTCGGCGATCACTTCCATAAAGTCGCGGCCCGATTTCGCGATCAGCGAGGGGTTTGTCGTCACCCCGTCAACCAGCCCGCTGGGGGCGAGCGCCCGGATTTCTTCGATTTCGGCGGTGTCGATGAAAAATTTCATCTCAAGTCCTATGCTTATCCGGCCCGTGGGCTGATGCGTTATGGTTTCATTATGGATAACGGAAAAGCGATTCGCTGACCAGAGTCGGCAAACGAATCGCCGTATATTTTTAGTTAATGCCGGAGAGGGCGCGTGTGACGACTGTTCGACCTGACCTTTTCGGCGATGAAACCGATCATACCGGTGCGTCCTATGCCGTCATGGTTCCTTTGCCGCTGCCCGGACCGCTGGATTACGTCAGTACTTTGCCCCTGAAACCCGGTGATATGGTGGTGGTGACGGTGTCGGGTAAGGAAACGCTGGGCGTTGTCTGGGGGCAGGGGCAGGGGGCGGAGGGAAAAAAGCTCAAACCGATCCTGCGGGTGCTCGACCTGCCGCCGATGCGGGGGGCGATGCGGCGGTTTATCGACCGTTCGGCCCGCTACACGCTGACCCCGCCGGGTCTGATGATGCGCCAGGCGACCCGCGCGCCGGGCCTGATGGAGGATGAGCGCAGCCGTCAGGTTATTATGCGCGGCGCTGTTGATCCGGCACCGATGACCGAGGCACGGCAGCGGGTGCTGGATGCCGCTACCGCAAGTCCCGGCCTGTCTGCCGCTGAACTCGCGCGGGAGGCGGGGGTGTCGGGCGGTGTGGTCAAAGGGCTGATCGAGGCGGGCGCGCTGATCCTGCAAGCGGCCCCGCAGGACCGCCCGCCACCGCGCCTTGACCCGGATCATGTCACCCGTGTTCTCAATGCCGAACAGCAAGAGGCGTGTGATGCGATGGCGCGGGCGGTCGCCGCCGATCGCTACGATACGCTGTTGCTGGAGGGGGTCACGGGGTCGGGCAAAACCGAGACGTATCTGGAGGCGACAGCTGCGTGTGTGCGGGCGGGGCGACAGGCGTTGATTTTGCTGCCTGAAATCGCGCTGACTTCGGATTTTATCCGCCGTGTGCGGGAGCGGTTCGGTGCGCCGCCCGTCGAGTGGCACTCGGCCATGACGCCCGTGGCCCGCCGCAAAGCGTGGAAAGCGGTGGCGCGGGGGCAGGCGCAGATTGTGGCGGGTGCGCGCTCGGCGCTGTTCCTGCCGTTTTCGGATTTGGCCCTGATCGTCGTCGATGAGGAGCATGACCAGGGGTATAAGCAAGAGGATGTGGTGCTCTATCAGGCCCGCGACCTCGCTGTGCTGCGCGCGGCCGAGGAGAAATGCACCGCCGTGCTGGCCTCGGCCACGCCGTCGCTGGAAAGTTGGATCAATGCCGAGAGCGGCAAGTACAAGCCGCTTGAGCTGAAAGAACGTCATGGCTCTGCGGGGATGCCGTTTCTCAGTGCCATCGATCTGCGCGCCGATCCGCCGGAGAAAGGAACGTGGCTGTCGCCTGTTCTGGTCGATGCGGCCCGCGATGTCATTGCGCGGGGGGAGCAGGCGCTGTTCTTCCTGAACCGTCGCGGCTATGCGCCGTTGACGCTGTGCCGCAAATGCGGCTGGCGGGCGGGCTGTGCGCAATGTTCGGCATGGCTGGTCGAGCACAAGACGCGGGCGGCGCTGATCTGTCACCAATGCGGGTTCAGCCAACGGTTTCCGCCGAAATGCCCCGATTGCGGGACGGAGGACAGCCTCGTCGGGTGTGGTCCGGGTGTGGAGCGCATCGCTGAAGAGGTGGCGGCGCGTTTCCCGCTGGCCCGGATCGAAACGCTATCGAGCGACCAGTCGCCGGACCCGAAGACGTTGCAGGAGCAGATTAAACGAATCGCTGAAGGCGGGGCCGATCTTATTGTGGGAACCCAAATCGTCGCCAAAGGGCACAACTTTCCCAATTTGACGCTGGTTGGTGTGGTGGATGCTGATTTGGGACTGGCGGGTGGAGACCTGCGCGCGGCAGAGCGGACATTCCAGCTTCTCAATCAGGTCGCGGGCCGCGCGGGGCGGGCGGAGAGGCCGGGGCGGGCGATGCTGCAAACATCGCAGCCGGATCATCCGGTCATTAAAGCGATTCTCGACGAGGATTCGGGCCGATTCCGCGCCCGCCTCGCCGATGAGCGTAAACAGGGGCGGATGCCGCCCTATAGCCGCCTTGTCGCGGTGATCGTTCAGGGGGAAGACGAGGAGAGGGTTTGGATCGCGGCCCGATCTCTCGCGGCGGAAGCGGGCATCCTGACCGATGCGGGGGTGGATGTGTTCGGTCCCGCGCCCGCGCCTTTTGCGATGCTGCGCGGCAAGCACAGGGTGCGCCTGCTGTTGCGCATGGCGCGTAATATCGATCATGCGCGGCTTATCCCGGAATGGAAAGCAAAGGCGAAACCGCCGTCAGGGGTGCGGGTAATCTTTGATGTGGATCCGTATTCGTTTCTATGAGCCGTCTTTTCGCTCCCAGGAATCAAAAAGGCCCGCTCGTAAAAGCGGGCCTCCAGAATGGGTGAAGAGTGGTCTTTATGCCTTGCGACGTGCGCCAGCCATGCCCGCGAAACCGGCAAGGATCAGGAACAGTGTTGCAGGAACAGGAACCTGGCCGCCGCCTGCGCCACCACCAGCAGCACCGCCACCACCAGCACCGCCTGCACCGCCACCGGCGCCGCCTGCACCACCACCGGCCGCACCGCCACCAGCGACACCGGCGTCAGGTGCGGGTGCTGCGGCTGTGTTAAAGAAGCCAGCAAGGTCGAATGCGATCATTTGCTTGTCAGCAGCGTAGTAGTCTGAAGTTGCAGTCAGAATCCAATCACCGGCTGCGGTGATGCCGTCGAATACGTCGGTCATGAACCAGTAGTTGCCTGTCGCGCCGGGCAGTCCGCCGAGATCGGCTGTGGTTCCGGCGTGTGACAGGGTGAAGTTCCATGAATTTGCCTGTTCGGTTTGCGCGTCAGCGCCCGATTGGCCATCCCGGCCGCGCCACCAGTAGCGGATATTGGTCAGGTCGAATTGCGCTGTCCCGTCGATGACGGTATCTGCGGCAGCATTTGTCGAAACCGTGGTGGAGTTTGCACCGGTTCCGTCGTTCAATGATGTTCTGCCCTCATTGAAATTAATTGTCGTTGCCTGGGCGTTCGATGCGGCTGCGGCAAACGTCATTGCCATTGCAAGCGCGGCTGCTGTGAGCTTCATGATTTTCATAGTGTATTCTCCTTGGGGAGTTGGGGATTGATAACGGATCACAGCTTTGCAAAACCCATGACAATTTCGTGCGGCCCGTGGGAGTCGGCGCAAAAGAAGTGCGTGCGACCGAAAGACCGCAACATTTCTGCGGCGGTGTATTGTGTTCTGCGTCAGGCTTGTGCTAGTCGTGCGGCCGCCCACCCTGTCGCTGTGTTTAAACGCGGATTGCGGGGCTTCGGGCACAGGTCGCAATATTCAAGACGAGGTCGCTTTGTCGTCAGCCGCTACGATTTCCGGCGCAGCCGGTCGGTATTCATCGGCGATATTCGATTTGGCACGTGATGCCGGATCGCTTGACGCTGTGGCGTCCGAATTTGGCACACTTGGTGCGCTCATTTCGGACACTCCTGAGCTGGCGGATGTGATTTCCAGCCCCGCTTACTCCCGCGAGGAGCAGGCGTCGGTTATGGATTCGGTTCTCGGCAAGATGGGCTTGTCTGATTTGACCAAGAAGTTTGCGGGTCTCATGGCCGCGAAGGGGCGTCTTGCGATGCTTCCGGACGCCATGACAGGCTTTTCGCAGTTGCTTGCAGATCATCGCGGTGAGGAAACAGCTTATGTTGTCTCCGCGAAGCCGCTAAGTGATGCGCAGCGCGAGTCGCTCGCACAGAATTTGAAATCGTCTTTCGGCAAGGATGTGAAAATCGACGCTAGCGTTGATGCATCATTGCTCGGAGGGCTTGTCGTCAAGGTTGGCAGTAAGATGGTCGACGCTTCGCTCAAATCGAAGCTGGAACGTCTTGAACTTGCCATGAAAGAGCATTGAGCTGAGGGAGCTTTCCTGAATGAGTATCCAGGCGTCTGAAATTTCTGCGATCCTGAAAGAGCAGATCCAGAATTTTGGCCAGGAGGCGCAAGTCTCCGAAATTGGTCGCGTCCTCAGCGTCGGTGACGGTATCGCCCGTGTTTACGGTCTCGATAACGTACAGGCCGGTGAGATGGTTGAATTTCCCGGCGGTGTCGTCGGGATGGCCCTGAACCTTGAAGCCGACAACGTCGGTGTGGTTCTGTTCGGCGACGACCGTGGCATTAAAGAGGGTGACACCGTCAAGCGGACGGGTGACATCGTGGACGTGCCCGTCGGCATGGGCCTGCTGGGCCGCGTTGTTGACGCGCTCGGCGAGCCGCTGGACGGCAAAGGTCCGATTGAGCACTCCGAACGCATCCGTGCTGAAGTTAAAGCGCCGGGCATTATCCCGCGCAAATCGGTTCACGAGCCGATGGCAACCGGTCTCAAGGCAATCGACGCCCTGATCCCGATCGGCCGTGGTCAGCGCGAGCTTATCATTGGCGACCGTCAGACCGGTAAAACGGCCGTGGCGCTCGACACGATCCTGAACCAGAAAGCCTATAACGACGCGGCTGGTGACGATAACAGCAAAAAGCTGTTCTGCGTTTACGTCGCTGTCGGCCAGAAACGTTCCACCGTTGCCCAGCTTGTGAAGAAGCTCGAAGAAGAAGGCGCGATGGAATATACCTGCGTCGTCGCCGCGACCGCTTCCGATCCGGCCCCGATGCAGTTTCTCGGCCCGTATGGCGGGTGCGCCATCGCCGAGTATTTCCGCAACAACGGTATGCACGCGCTCATCATTTATGATGATCTGTCGAAACAGGCTGTTGCGTATCGCCAGATGTCCTTGCTTCTGCGTCGCCCGCCGGGCCGTGAAGCGTATCCCGGCGACGTTTTCTATCTTCACTCACGCCTGCTTGAGCGCGCGGCGAAGATGGATGATGCGTATGGCGCGGGTTCGATGACGGCGCTGCCGGTGATTGAAACCCAGGCCGGTGACGTGTCGGCCTTTATCCCGACCAACGTGATTTCGATCACCGATGGCCAGATCTTCCTTGAAACCGAGCTGTTCTATCAGGGCATCCGTCCCGCTGTGAACGTCGGTCTCTCGGTTTCGCGCGTGGGTTCTGCGGCGCAGACCAAGGCGATGAAATCGGTTGCGGGTTCGATCAAGCTGGAGCTTGCGCAGTATCGTGAGATGGCGGCGTTTGCGCAGTTCGGGTCCGATCTGGATGCATCGACGCAAAAGCTTCTCAACCGTGGTGCGCGCCTTACCGAGCTGCTCAAGCAGTCTCAGTATTCGCCATTGACGACGGCTGAGCAGGTCATCGTGTTGTATGCGGGTACGAAGGGGTATCTCGATGATGTGGCCGTCAAGGACGTGACCGCATTTGAGAAAGGTCTTCTGTCGCATATTCGGGGCAGCCATGCCGGGCTTCTCGAAGAACTGACCACCAACGACCAGAAAATCACTGGCGACATCGAAGAGAGCATCAAGTCTGCGATCTCTTCTTTCGCGAGTGGCTTTTCAGCCTGAATGGTGATCGAGACGGCGCGCTGCCAATCGGCGCGCCTCCCGCATTGAGATTGCATCGGAGTGACGGCGTATGCCGAGCTTAAAAGACCTGAAAGTCCGGATCAACTCGGTCAAATCGACCCGTAAGATCACTAAGGCCATGCAGATGGTGGCGGCGGCGAAGCTTCGTCGTGCGCAGGAATCTGCGGAAGCCGCGCGTCCTTACGCCGAGCGTATGACAACGGTGTTGACCAATATTGCATCCGGCAACCGTGATAATCCCGAAGCGCCGCAACTGCTGCGCGGAACGGGGGCTGATAAGCGTCATTTGCTGGTCGTTTGCACCGCAGAACGCGGGCTGTGCGGGGGATTTAACTCGTCCATCGTCAAGCGTGCGCGTGTTGCGATCAACGAGTTGCAAGCCGCCGGGAAAGACTTCAAAATTCTTTGCGTCGGCCGCAAAGGCAAGGATCAGCTGAAACGTGAATACGAACATCTGTTCGTTGACCCGATCAGCTTTGAAGG
>CALDZQ010000212.1 GCA_937944035.1 uncultured Neomegalonema sp.
GCGCAAGCTGCCTCTCTCACAGGTCTTGCACCGCGTCAGAGCCAGTCGGGAAAACACGAACGCCGCGCTCATATCAGAGGAGGACGCGCAAACCTGCGCCAAGCACTCTATATGCCCGCACTTGTCGCAACCCGATTTAACCCCGATCTCAAACAACAATATGATCGACACATCAAAGCGGGAAAACCGCCCAAAGTCGCAATCACAGCCGCTATGCGTAAACTCATTACACTCGCTAATGCACTCGTCAGAGATAACCGCGAGTGGACAAATAATCATGCTTGCGCATAACGGATACTCTATGCCTGCAACGCGACCCCGTCCGAAAGGGCGGGGTCTTTTTCTTTGCCCCGCATCCCCAAGCCGATCACCACAAGCCCGATCCAGAACAGATACGCCAGCACTTCGAGGTTCTCGCCGAAGCTGTAAATCCACATCCCGATCAGAACCATCAACCCTGCCATCGCCGCCTTTGTGGACTGGCCCCGCACGATCAGGACGATCACCGTCAAGACCATCGGGACCGCAAAGGCGACGACCCCGACCAGTCCCTTCACGAACAGCAATCCGAACCATGTGTGGTGGCTGCCGATTGGCATGAAGGCAACGATATGCGTGCCGCTGTCCTGTATCCCGTGACCCCATATCGGCGCTTCAACAAACCGGTATCCGGCAATCGCCTGAAGCGTCGAACGGACTTCGGTGGAATTACTGCGATAATTCTCGAACGCCTCCTTGGCTTCGTGCAACGTCTCGATGATCGGCCCCCAGAGCAGGCCGATGGTCAGCACACAGACCGCGCCCAGAAAATGCAGCGCGGGCAGTCGCATGTTACACAGCGTAAACCCTGCCCCCAGCGCAATGGGCAGCCCCAAAAGCGCCAGCCGCGATTTCACCAGCACCGCCATCGCCAGTACACCCAGCGTCCCGAAAAATATCCAGCGGCGGTCCGTATCCATCACGCCCAGCGCCAGCAGCGTCACCGCCGCCATCCCCGCACCCGGCGCCCAAGGGGCAAAAAAAGCCCAGCGGAAACTGCCATCGGGCGAAACCCCGTAAAGCCGGAAAGAGAAAAACTCCGGCCCCGGCCCGCCCACCGCACTCAGGGGCGATACCCAAATCTCGGCGGGAATCCCGATATACGCCGCCGCGACCAAAAAAGGGGCCAGCACAAAGGTTTGCACAGACACGATATTCGCCGCCCGCGCCAGCACTTGCAGACGGATGCTCAGGCACGCCCCCACCGTGATGAATACCGGAAACATCGCCCAGCCCTTCGCCCAACCGATGATCGATTTGATAAGCTGCGCGCGGCTCAACCCGTAATCAAAATGACCGATGACCAGCGCCACCAAAATTGCGAAAGTCGCAATCCACCACACCCAGACGCCAAAGCCCGGCGCGCGAAACCGCTCATCCGCACTGGCGAACCGCCAACACACCAACAACAACAGGCTCCACCCGATCACAGGCGCAACCACGTAAAGCGCGCCCAGCGCGTAGAACACGTAAGTCAGGCTGATCGTCCAGAAGATCAGGCTTTCTTCTGGCGTCTTTTCAAGACCCGTCTGCGAAACCATAGCGCGGCAAATCCCGTAATGATGAGCAATGTGGCCCCCGCAGCCCCGGCAATCGCCTCAACCTTTTTCGGCGAAATGGGGCGTGTCGGCAGCTTTGGTTCGTCGAGAACCTGATAAAGCGGATAGGATGCGTAAGGGTTGGTCTGCGAAAGATCCGCATTGGCGAGCGAAGATGCGAGAATCGCGTTGGCAATATCCGCCTCCTGCGTCGCGGCGGCAACCCGGTCGGCATCCGCCGCCAGATCAAGCGTGCGGGCATCGGCCGTTTCCACCACCGCCCGCAACTCGCGCACCTTGGCCAGCCGCCCCGCAAGTTCCGCCTTCATCGTCACCAGCGTCGCAAACAGTTCACTGCGCTCCACGCTTTGGGTCAGATCAACCATCAGCGACAGCTTTCCCGGCTCCACGCCCAATTCGCGTATACGCTCGATCAGCCGCGCCTCGTATTCATCCCGGCGGGCGGCGGTCGTCACACGGTCCGGAAAATTCTTCCCGAAGTTCCCGTCAATACTGGCAAGTTCCGTGCGCGCCTCGACATAAGCCGACGCAAGTGACTGGAACAGGCGGTCCGATTTCAACACCAAAGCCTGCGATGCCACATCCGGCGGAACGCCAAGCGTTTGGGCCAGCGCGCGGAATTGTTCAAGCAGGTCGCGCAGCTCCACCTCGGCATCGGTCAACGTCTCGCGCCGCTTGCCGGCATTTTCAACAATGGTTTTGTATTCCGCCACGCTAATCAACCCGGCGTCGCGTTGTAATGTCAGCTTTGCGCGCTGCTTCTCTTCCAGCTGCATCCGCAGCGCGCGCACATTGTCCAGCGCCGCATCTTTGCGCGACAGCAACTCCGTTGTGCGCAACTCTGCGACCCGCGCGTCGAAACTGCGCATGAAAATCCACGCATGATCCTGCGCCACCAGCGGATCACCCCGCCGCAACGAGAATTCAAGAATTGCCGTCTGCGGGATCACCTTGATCTTCGGGCCGCCGAACTCCTTATCGCCCAGTTCCGCGACAACACGGGCGCGTTTGGTGATGATATTGCTGCCGGCAATTTCGCGATAGGTCGAGCGCGGATCGAAATTCCGCGATGCGAAGATCGATTTCTCAGACGTTTTCGCCTCGCCGACACTGTCAATATCGATACTCGATTTCACCCCCTCGCCCGGCAGAATGATCCGCCATGAGGTTTGAAACACTTCGGGCGCGGTTTTGAGGTAGTAGAGCGTCGGCAACCAGACCATCGCGCACAGCGATGCAAAGACAACCGCCTGCACCACCACACCGAGCCATTTGCGCGCATTGCCGCCCTTGCGCTCAGGTTTGCCGACCACGGGCGGCGGGACGGGCGGGTCCGGGACCATAGCCAGATCCGCAGGCACGGGCGCGGGCGGTTCTGTGAAAAGAACAGGTTTCGACGGCGCAACCCGCACCGTCTGCGGCGTAATCACCGCAGCGGGCTGCGGCGGCACAACCTCCACCGGCCCCGCTTTGGCCACCGGGGCAGGTTCGGGCCGCGCGGCGCGCACAGGCTTTGGGTTTACGGGTGGCGCACGTTCAGGTTTCGGCGGCTCAGGCGCGGGTTCAGGCGGGGCAGGCTTTGCGGGTCGCCGTGCCGCCTGCACCACAGGACGGCGCGCGATGTTTTCAGGATCAGCCAGAAAGCGGGCCAGATTCTCTTCCGCCCTTCTGCGCTCGGCAGACGGGTCAGGGGCTGCTTCGCCCTCATCACGAAAGATAAACCGGTCCTCTGCCATGCATCATCAGCCGCCGAACAGGCCTTTGAGAA
>CALDZQ010000213.1 GCA_937944035.1 uncultured Neomegalonema sp.
AGGAGCCGCCGCTGCGGCCCTTGTATGGCTCGTCCAGATACATCGGACCGCGTTCGCGGTCGATCCGGCGTTTTTCCTGCATAAGCACCAAAAGCAGGAAAAGCACCATCCCCGCCGCCACAGCCAATGCGAGGATAATAAGCGGGTTAGGTCGGCTCGGTGCGCTCTCCGCAACGGGCCTTTGGAATTCTTCAGCTGCAAAATTGCCGCCACCTTTTGTCATGACGAGCATACGCTCATGGACCAGCAATTGTTTGAGTAGCTGTTCGCGCACGTCTTTGACCGTGGTGCGCTCATAACGCGCCTCCAGGGATTCGAGTGTTCTGCTGGAAGATTCTTCAACAAAGTCACGTGCATTGCTGTCGGCAACTTTATGCAACTTGCTCAACAGCTCAATTCCGAATTCGGGCTTGGTGACATAGACCGTGAGTTTCCGGATTGAATCATCAACCTCTTCGACGGAGATTTTCTGGCGGATGGACTTCCACAAGGTATCTACTGTCGGCTTTGCTTCGAGGGAAAACGGATAATCGACCAGATCCGCAAAGCTATGGCGCAGATTGACAAGCGCGCCCTCGGCCTTGATCCAACGGTTATTTTCCGAGTCCCATCGGTCGGGGAACATCTCCTGCAAAAATGCTTCATCTGTGTAAAGCGCTTCAGCGGTTTTATAGGATTCAAGGTTGCGGATATAGAGTTTAAACGGGGACAGGCCGGTCGATTGCCCGCCGATACCAAGCAGGCGCACATTGGGGAAAGTTGACCCCTGACTATCACCCTCGTGGATCGAGAGGGAGGCAACCTCCATCGATACTTCGTATTTATAAGTCGTCAGACGCAGATAGATCACCGCAAGGGCCACGCATATTCCGACGATCAGCATCATCGGAATTGCCCGTCGGGCGATAAACCCGAAGAAGGCACCGATCAAAGAGCCACGCTTCATATCTGTCTCCTGCATGACGGGCTACTTTTACCCGACATCGTGTCATACGCCCAATGTCGGGTGATTACCAGTTCTTCATACTCATCGCTTAAAGGCCGAACGAAGCCTATTGTGGCGCTGAAGTTTCGCAAAATGTCATTGATTGCGACAACAGGGTGCAAAGCGACTTCAGGCGATGTAGTCTCTTAAAAGGGTTTGAAAACAACAAGCCCGATAATAACAGCCATCAGCACGGTTGGCACTTCATTCATAATCCGGAAAAATTTTCCCGTACGCGTTGAAGAACCTGCCAAAAATTCCTTACGCCACTTTCCGCACATGCCGTGAAATGCGGTCATAGCCAGCACCAGTAGGACTTTGAGAATGATCCACTGCTCGCTGCCCAAATCAACAGCCGCGCCAATCAGTAAAATGCCACTGATCCACGTCACCAGCATCGCCGGGGTCATAATGACCTTCATGAGTTTCAGTTCCATCGTCTCGAACGTTTTCTTCGCCTCATCAGAGACCGTTTCGACATGATAGACGAACAGGCGCGGCAAGTAGAACAACGCAGCCATCCAACTGATGACTGCCATAATGTGAATCCACTTGGCCCAAGGGTAAAGTATATCCATGTTTTACCCTCTGATTTTCTTCAGCAAAGCATGAACATTGTTAATGTCTGCTTCGGGCGTAATACCGTGACCGAGATTGAACACGAATGGCCCCTGCCCCAGAGCGTTAATGATGCGATCTATATCACGCATCATCGCATCACCGCCTGTAATCATGTGCATTGGCTCCAGATTACCCTGCACAGTGCCGAGCGGTTGAATATGCTCTGCGGCCCATTCCGGTGATACGCCCTGATCGAGGCTGACCCCATTTACACCGGTTGCCCGGACAAAATCCGCATAGAGCGACCCGACACCGCGTGGAAATCCGATAATCGGTGTGTCGGGATGCGATTCGCGGACAATTTCGACAATGCGTTTTGTCGGCTGCACACAATAGCGGTCAAAAGCATTCGGCGCGAGCGCGCTGGCCCAGCTGTCAAAAATCTGTACAGCCTCAGCGCCCGCATCGATTTGTTTCACCAGATAATGGCCGACACTCTCAGCCAGCGAATCAATCAGAGCCGCAAAAGTATCGGGCGATGAGAACATCCATTTTCTCGCTTGGGCCTGCTCGTCTTTACCCCGCCCTGCGGCCATGTAAGTGGCCAATGTCCAAGGCGCACCCGCAAAGCCGATCAGTGCCGTCTCCTTCGGCAATTCTTCGCGAAGCCTGCCAACCGTTTCGTACACCGGCGCCAGATGCTTATCAAAAGTCTCCGGATCGAATACGGGAGGCGCTGACCCTATCGGTAGCGGATCAAGTCTTGGTCCTTCACCTTGGGCGAACCAGACATTCATTCCCAAAGCATGGGGAACGACGAGAATATCCGAAAATAGGATCGACGCATCAAATCCGAAACGCCTGATCGGTTGCAGCGTAACTTCCACAGCAAAATCAGGGTTATAGCATAGATTTAGGAAACCACCCGCTGTCTCGCGCACCGCACGATATTCGTCCAGATAACGCCCGGCCTGTCGCATCAGCCATACAGGGGGAACAGGGTTGGTTTTGCCTTTGAGGGCGCGGATCAGCAGTTTATCATCAGATTTCATGCTGCATCCAGAACAGGAACTGAGCACGGATGCAAGCCTGAGAAAGCGCTATTCCTTTTTTTTCTTTCTTCAAGAATCCAAGAATCTAAGAATATGGATTCTCTTGTTTATTCCTGTGGAAATCGGGGATTAATTTTCCTCCCCGTTTATCCACAGAATTCGAACAGATTTAACCCCCTGTTAAGATCATGTCTGAAGTCAGAAATTCCTTAATAAATTTAAACGGTTTGGTAACATTCTTTACCAAAGTCTTAACAGTGGCGAAGGACAGCAGGCGTTTTGCACATATCACTCACTCTCGCTGGACCGTTTTTCCCCTTTGCATAACCATGCGCATTGAATCATGTTAATGGGGATGAATGGGTCGGTTGGCTTTGCCATTCAAAACTTTCATCGCTATCCACAGCTCTATGGCTGATCCCTATTGCATACACATCATCTCGGATTCGACTGGCGAAACCATCGCATCCGCCCTGCGCGCTACCATTCCGATGTTCGGAGAGGTCAAGGTGCGCTACCGCCGCCATGTGATGATTCGCAGCGAAAAGGCGTTGGGCAAGGTCTTGGATGCTGTAGAGGCCGATCCCGGAATCGTCTTTCACACCGTGGTCGAGACAGCATTGCGGGTTCAGATCGATAAGCGTTGCCATCAAATCGGTGTGCAAGCGGTCCCGTTTCTCGATCCGATTCTCAGCACTCTGACCGGTTATTTAGGGCAGAAAGCCGTGTTGATGCGCCCCGGTGCGCAGCATGAGGTGGATGAGCGCTACTATCAGCGTGTTTCCGCCCTTGATTTTGCGCTGGCCTATGATGACGGTAATCTGGCCGAACGTTTGGCGGAGGCGGATGTTGTGCTGATCGGAGTCAGCCGCACGTCAAAGACTCCCACATGCGTCTATATGGCAGGCAGGGGCGTTAAGGCGGCGAATGTGCCGCTTATTCTCGGAAAGAAACCACCGCCGGAGCTTTTTGATTTGCGGGACGGCGGCCGCCTTATTGTGGGACTGACTGTAAAGCCGACGCGATTGGCCCAAATACGTGAAAATCGCATGACTGCGCTAAATCATCAGGGAGGCGCGGATTACGCGGATCTTGAGATGATCCGTCGTGAGGTCATCGAGGCGCGGCAATTAATGGAAGAGCTGGAATGTCCGATGATTGACGTGACGCGCCGTTCGATTGAGGAAACCTCGGCGGAGATCCTGCGTATGATCGAGCAGGGCCGGGCGGAGCGGCTCTCATGACCCTGATTTTGGCATCTGCCAGTGAAGCGCGGGTCAAGATGTTGCGCGATGCGGGCGTACCGGATGTGCAGGCGGTTCCCGCGTATGTCGATGAGGATGCGATAAAACAGGCATTTCGCGCAGAGGGTGTCGCGGCGCGCGATGTGGCTGATGCGTTGGCTGAAGCAAAAGCCAAGCGTATTTCCGCCAAATATCCCGGCGCGCTGGTGTTGGGGGCGGATCAGGTACTGGCTTTCGAGGGCGATATTTTTGACAAACCCCGCGATCTCGATGATGCGCGGGCACAGTTGCAGCGCTTACGCGGAAGCGGTCATGAGCTGCTTAGCGCGGCGGTGATCTGCGTCGATGGTGCGCCGGTCTGGCGACATATCGGCGCGGCGCGGTTATCGATGCGGCCATTTTCGGATGCATTTATTGATGCGTATCTGGCGGAGGAGGGTGTGCGGGTGCTTGAGACCGTCGGCGGCTATCGGATCGAAGAACGCGGCGCGCAGTTGTTCAGCCGGATTAGCGGCGATTATTTCTCCATCCTCGGATTACCGTTGCTGGAAGTACTGGGATTCTTGCGGGCGCGGGGAGTGCTGACGGAATGAAAGACCATGAAGACGCGCCCTTGGCGGGCGTCATCGGCTGGCCGATAGCGCATTCTTTGTCGCCGAAACTGCATGGCCATTGGCTGCGGCGCTACAAAATAAAAGGATGGTATCTGCCGCTTCCTGTCGCCGAGGATGACTTTGAGGCCGCCCTGCGTACAATGCCTAAAATGGGTTTTGTCGGTGCGAATGTGACGATGCCGCACAAGGAGCGGGCGTTTGCGCTGGCGGATGAAACCTCAGCCATAGCGCAGCGATTGGGGGCGGCGAATACGCTGGTCTTTGATCCCCAGCGCGGCATTTGTGCGGATAATACCGACGGGTTCGGTTTCATTGAGAACCTGCGCGAGACCAGACCGGGTTGGGATGCGACGGCGGGTCCGGTGGCGGTTCTGGGCGCAGGGGGAGCATGTCGCGCAGTGGTCGCCGCTCTCATGGATGCCGGTGTGCCGGAGCTACGCCTTCTGAACCGTACAAAATCGCGGGCGCAGGCGCTGCGTGATGAGATTGCGCCCGGCATTGATGTCCGTGATTGGTCCGAAGTGGAGGAGGCGGTTTCAGGTGTAAGTTTGGTGGTCAACACCACCAGCATGGGTATGGCGGGCGGTCCTGAACTGACGCTCACACTGCAAAATCTTTCCCCCGCAGCCTTGGCCGCCGACATCGTCTATGCGGCGGGTGGTACGCCGTTCATGAAATTGGCTCAATCCCGTGGTGCGGAAACGGTGGACGGCTTGGGGATGCTCTTGCATCAGGCCCGCCCCGGTTTTGAGCGATGGTTCGGGCGCGCGCCTCAGGTGGATGCGGCATTGCGGGCGGCGGTAACGGGGCAGGGGGCGTGATCGTCCTCGGCCTCACCGGGTCCATCGCGATGGGCAAATCAACGACGGCGCAGATGTTCCGCGAGGCCGGTATTCCGGTGTGGGATGCGGATGTGGCGGTTCATAAAGCTTACGCGAAAGGCGGTTCTGCCGTCGCTCCCGTTGGCTCGCTGATCCCCGCCGCTGTGAAAGGTGGCGCGCTTGACCGCGAGGTGATGCGTCAGGCGATTGGGGAAAACCCGCTTCTGCTGCCGAAAATTGAAGCAATCGTTCACCCCATCGTCGCGGCGGATCGCGGGCGCTTTATCGCGGAGGCGGATGCTGACATCATCGTTCTCGACATCCCGCTTCTGTTTGAAGTTGGTGCTGATAAGCTGTGCGATGCGGTTGTGGTCGTCACCGCACCGGAAAATGTGCAGCGCGACCGGGCGCTTGGAAGAGCGGGGATGACAGAAGACCGCTTCGCTGCGATGCTGGCCAAGCAGATGCCGGATGCCGAAAAGCGGGGCAGGGCGGATTACCTGATCGACACATCCTTGGGGTTGGAATCGGCCCGGGCCCGTGTTGCGGCGATACTGGAGAAGATAGCGGATGATTGAAAAACGCGAAATCGTCATGGATACCGAAACCACGGGCCTTGATCCGAAAGACGGCCACCGCGTCGTTGAGATCGGTGCGTTGGAACTCATCAACCATGTGCCGACGGGCAATATCTTCCACGAATATATCAATCCCCGCCGCTCTATGCCCGCAGAAGCCTTCGCGGTTCATGGGATCAGCGATGGCGATCTGGCCGATAAGCCGGCCTTCGAGGAATTTGCCCAGCCATTCATGGATTTCATCGGCGATGCCACGCTCATCATCCACAACGCCCCGTTCGATGTGAAATTTCTCAACTTCGAGCTTGGCCGCACCGGGCTTGGCCCCATCCTGATGGATCGCGTGATCGACACGCTACAGATCGCGCGCGAGAAATTCCCCGGCGCTCAGAACAGCCTCGATGGCTTGTGCCGCCGCTTCGCCCTGGACAACAGCAAGCGTGTGAAACACGGGGCGCTTCTGGACAGCGAGATCCTCGCAGATGTGTACCTGGAGCTTTGCGGCGGCAGGCAATCGGCTTTGATACTTGATGCGGAGCAGAGCAGAGAGAAAAAGCTGGAGCGGGTGGATTCAAACTACACCGCCAAAAAACGCCCCGATCCCCGCCCCGCTGCCCTCAGCGCTGACGACCTCGCCAAACACACTGCGTTCATCGCCGATCTGAAGGGCGAAAACCTGTGGGGCCGTGAATAACCAGAGCTATTACGAGAAAAGCCGGTAGGTTTTTTTGAATCGGAAATCACTCTATTTTATTTTTTGATTTAAAATCAATAGGTTAGATAGTTTTCCAACCTGCGCTTCCGCCAGCGTCCCGCAATCTTCCACATCCTCACCCACGCTCAAGCGGCAAAAATCATAGCTGCCCATATCCAGATTGAGCGCCATGACGGGCGAGAATCGTTCCGCAATATCCAGTGCGGCGGCATGAAGTGTCAGCGGCGGGCTGTCATACACCCCGTAACTGCCGTCTTCGCGTGTGAACAACACCCGACGCCGGAATCGCGGTGCGCTATCGCGGGGTTTTGTATCCACCTTACCATCCACCACCAGCATATGGCTTTGCAGTGCAGACCAGCCCTGCTCCTTGGCAATCGCGAGAAATGCCTTCCGCTCGGCCTTTTTTCTCAGGTTCCAATTCTCATCATCAACCGCCACGCGCTCGACATGGTGCAGGGACAGCGCACCATTATTATCGATCAGTGCCAGCCCGTCCCAGCCTTGCAGATACGGATCATACGCTTCACCGCTGCTCAGGAAAAACCCTTCCGGTTCGCGGGCTTCGCCGCTGGTATAGGTTCCGGTAATCACCAACCGCCGTTCGCCCTTGGTCGTACTCGACGCCGGAATTGCCGGATCGCGCAGCAACACGACGGAGGCGGCGGTATCCCCCGCGCAACTCATAAACAGCAACCCGGCTTGCTCTTTTGTGCATTCCGCGCGCGCGGGTGTACCGATCAGCAACGCGGTCAGCATCGCCAAAGATAAAACGTTAGTCCGCATCCGCCCACCAATTCACATTCCGTGTCGCCACCATCGTAACTGCAATGCTCAAGAAAGCCGCAACGGCCCCGATCAGCAACGCATAATCCTGACTTTGCAAGAGAAGATACAAAAACCCGTAAAGCGTGACAAACGCCGCAAATGCCATCCACGTCGCCCTGCCGCCGCCCAAAGCCGTGGCGACATAGCCCGTCAGCAGCACAATCGTCGCCCCCGCCGCAATCAGATAGGCGGGCGTGAATCCGATCTGCTCACTCAGTGCCAGCAGCAGCAGAAAGAAGACGCATTCCGCGAGGCCGACCAAAAGATACTGCACAGCATGGGTCCGCTTGCCCGTCGCGCCCTCGATCAGGAACACCGTCAGGAAGGACAGCCCCACGAACAGCACCGCATATTTCAGCGATCGTTCGACTTTCTGATAGAAGTTCACGGGCTGATAGAAAGACACGCCAAAGCTGCTGTTGTTAATCGCCGATCCGAGATGGCTGTTCTTGGAAACAGTCCATGTCGCCGGAAATCCCCGCGCGAGATAGGGTACGGACCATGACGCTTCAAACCCGGCGTCGCTGATGCTGCGTGTCTTCGGCAGGAAAGCGCCGTTAAAGCTGGGATGAGGCCAGTCGGAGGCAATCGTGACATCCGTCTGCCGCCCTAAAGGCGCCACATGCAGCCGTCCACTGCCGCGAATATTCAAATCAAAATCGAACGCGCCATCCCCGCCGCGCGGGTCGCCAATGGTTGCTTGCAGCAAGCTGCCAGATCCGAAGTTGGGCGTGAGCACCCGGCCGCCTTTGTAATCGGGTGAGGCACGAAACGCCCGGTTTGCCGCCCTGCTTTGCGAGGCAAACGCGGGTTCAAACGGGATGTCTTCACCCTTCCAGTTCACATTCACATTATTCTCAAACGCGCGCGAATCAGAGACCTTCACCGCCAACACCGCTTTG
>CALDZQ010000214.1 GCA_937944035.1 uncultured Neomegalonema sp.
TTGCCCGACTCGGAAAACGCGCTGAAACAAGAAGTTAGAGCATCCTGAACGATCCTTATATCGTTCAGGATGCTCTAATCACCCCGTATCCGGCGGATCATGCAACGCATAAAGTGCCAGCGCATGACAATCCTTCAGCACAAAATCCACCGGATGCCGCCCGCGATCCCTGTGACCGGGCGGCTTTCCCGGCCTGATCGGCGCGATATATTTACCCGTTTCAGCACGCCCCGCCTCACGCTTGGCCTCCCACCGCGCCAGCCTACGCGCCTGTTTCGGCACATCGCTCAACGCGGCCTGCAAAGCCGATAACCGCCGCATCAACTGCGCGCCGCTGACCTCATCATCGGGTGAGGAGACGACGACAGGTTCAAAAACCTGCACCTCATCGAAAAACCGGATATTCGGCTGCGGTTTCCGGCCCCGCCAAGCCGAACGCGGTTTAAAAGATTTGCGCGCATCGAACAGCGCAAATGCCGGAACCCGTGTAACGCCTTGAGAGTCGCCCGCAATCACAGCTACAGGCCCACCGCGCGCAACAGCCATGCTCGCCTCAATTTTGAGAACCAGCTTCACCACAACCACCAACCGCCGGAACGCCGATTCCGCAGGCCGCAAAACCCGCCAAATCCCCGTCCGCACATGCCTCGGCATAGCCTCCCCGCCGACCGCCATCACGAGCAGCGCAGCAACCATCCGAACCAGCGCGTCGCGGTGGCGGTCTATGGCAAGCGTCCAATCCATTAATATGAACCGCGATCAGGCCGGACAGCAATGTGCATGGAAATGCCCACTCTTGGGGCAATTCCATGCTCAAGTTGATCGCGCTTCATATGTGAATATTCCTTTGCGTTAAATCCAAGTCACGCCTAAAGGAACATAAAATGAACATGCAGTCAAGCCGCGCGATGCAAACCATCCGAACCCTTGCCGGAACAACGCCAAACCAGTGCCCTTCCCTGCCATGCCGATTTTTCTGCGCGCATCCCGCGCCCGCATCGTGTATTCCTTCCCCGAAATCGACCATAGCAAGAGACTTCCCATGCGCTTTGAAGGCACGAAAGACTACATCGCCGACCGTGATCTGACCATCGCCGTAAACGCGGCGATCACGTTGCAAAAACCGCTGTTGGTGAAGGGCGAGCCGGGCACGGGCAAGACCGAACTCGCGCGGCAGGTGGCGGATGCTCTGGGGATGCGCCTTCTCGAATGGCACGTCAAATCGACCACCAAGGCGCAGCAAGGCTTGTATGAATACGATGCCGTCAGCCGCCTGCGCGACAGCCAGTTGGGCGAGGAGCGCGTCAAGGATGTCAAAAACTACATCCGCCCCGGCAAGCTGTGGGAAGCGTTCACCACCGATGAGCGTGTCGTCCTGCTGATCGACGAAATCGACAAGGCCGACATCGAATTCCCGAACGACTTGCTTCAGGAACTCGACCGCATGAGTTTCTACGTCTACGAGACGGGCGAGACCATCGAGGCCAAGCACCGCCCCGTGGTCATCATCACCTCGAACAACGAAAAAGAACTGCCGGACGCGTTCCTACGCCGCTGTTTCTTCCACTATATCAGCTTTCCGGAAGCCGAAACGCTGGCACGGATTGTCGAGGTCCACTACCCCGGCATCAAGCAAAACCTGCTGCGCGAGGCGTTGACGCAATTCTATGAAATCCGCGACGTGGCGGGTCTGAAAAAGAAGCCCTCAACCAGCGAAGTCCTCGACTGGATCAGATTGCTGGTCGCCGAGGATGTCGACCCCGCCGACCTGCGCAAAAACAGCAACGAGGCACTGCCCAAACTCCACGGCGCGTTGCTGAAAAACGAGCAGGATGTCCACCTGTTTGAACGCCTCGCCTTCATGGCAAGGCGGGGTGGCTGAACAAACACTAAAGCGATTGCCTTGGAAATCGCGACAAAACAAAAACACTAAAACGATTGCCTTGGAAATCGCTCCATCTTCAAGATCGGGTCGGGACGCGGCTTCGCGTCCCTTTCACGCCTACCCGTCACCCAGATAGATCAGGCCGCCCGCGTCCCTGACGGTCGCGGTCGCCGAGGCGGATGCGCCGGAATGAGTGTTGCTTGCGGGGGCCGGAGCGGGCGTTGCAAAACCGGCATCGCCACCAAAAGCTTCGCCATAGCCCAACAGCGGCGCAACAGGCCCGCCGGAGCGCACTTGCAGCGATGCTTCAGAGGTAACACTCTCTGTCACGCTCTCGGCGACAGGTGTATAGACTGCCGGAACGGCCGCATCCGCGCCGGAATAGTCACCAATGCTTTGATACTGCGACAGGTCCGCCCCGATTTGCCCGCTCCCGTTGGACAGCGGCGCGTCGTAATAAGGCGCGGCGTCATCAGTGAAGACTTCTGATCCGGTCACAGTGGTATACGTCGCCGGCTCGATTTCCAGACTGTAATCAGCCTCCGGACCGGCATCGGCCTCCGAATTGTACGCCGTGCTGACGGCCTCGAACGGCAGCGGTTCAAAGCTGCTATCCGTCTGCGCAAAGCTGTCATTATACGCCAAAGGCGCGATCTCACCAGTAGAGCCGCTGCTCTCGACAACCGCTCCGCCCAGCGATGACGCGTAGGTTTCATAAGAGCCGACGGCAACATAGTTACCATCCGACGGGATCGCATCCGCCTGCACCGTAACCTGCGGCGGCTGTGTATAGCTTTCGACCGCCGTAAACGCGGCGGGTTCAATCGGCGCAAAACCCGCTGTCTCGCCATCGTAAGAGACAAACCCCTGCTGCGACCCTTGGGTCAGCGATGCCTGCTGCAAGTATATGCGTTCCAGATTATCCTTGGCCAGCGAGGCGACTTCGACGCTGGATGCCCGTTCGAGGCGCTGTTCGGTGAAGTAGGCGAAGCGGGTCGGCGCATCCCGGCCTTCGATCTGCGCGGCGTTGTAAAGATCAATCGCGCCCGCCAAATCACCCTGATTTTCACGCACCGCTCCCAAACCCAGCAAGGCATAGGCGTTGTCCGGTTCCTCCGCCAGCGCGCTCTGGAACTGGCTGGCCGCCATACCCAAATCGCCGCTTTTATACGCTTCATAGCCCAAGCTTGCGGCGACAAACGCGGCGGAAGGCGCGGGCGTATGCGTTGCTTGTGAACACGCCGAAAGCAGGGCGACCACACTCGCCGCATAAATAATTCTGGCCGACATCTTCAATCCTCCGGTACAACTTCACGCGGTAAAAACATAGGGTATCGCGACTCAAGGCGTGTTTGCAACGCGTATTGTCTCTCATTGGCACAGCAAAACCCCGGTGTGGCAAGCTCACCGCAAAGGCTGTGCCGCCACAAGCATCCGCGATAGGATGCGGACGGACACGACAAAAACGGATAAACGCCATGACCTCGCCCGCCACGCACTTCACCCACGCCATCACCCGCGCCCCCGCGCACAGCGTCACCGGAGGCTTGCGCGCTGCGGATAGCGGCAACCCCGATCCGGCAGTTTTCGCCCGGCATCACGCGCTCTACGTCGCGGCGCTGCGGGAAACAGGCGCTGACATCATCGAGCTGCCCGCGCTTGAGGATTATCCCGACTCCACCTTCGTCGAGGATGCCGCGCTGTGCCTGCCCGAAGGCGTGGTGCTGATGCGTCCCGGCGCACCGACGCGGGCGGGCGAGGTGGCCGAAATTGCCCCCGCCTTGCGTAAGATCTACACCGATGTACGCGGCGTCGGGACGGGCCATATCGAGGGCGGCGACGTTCTGGTGACAGAGCGCGAGATCCTCGTCGGCACATCCGCCCGCACCGATGCCGCCGGGGTTGCGGCGTTGCAAGAGGCGGTCGCCGATTGGGGCTATACCGTGCGCGCACTGCAAACCCCGCCCGATGTGCTGCATTTCAAGACCGATTGCGGATTGCTCGATGCAAAGACCATCCTCACCACGCGGCGTCTGGCCAAGGGCGGGTGTTTCGACGGCTATGACCTGATCTATGTGGCGGAGGGCGAGGAAGCCTGCGCCAATGCCGTGCGGTTCAACGATGTGGTGCTGTTTCCGGCGGGCTTCCCCCGCACAGCCGCATTGCTGCGCGAGGCGGGCTACACGCTGGCCGAGCTGCCCAATACCGAAGCGGCCAAAGTCGATGGCGGCATGTCCTGCCTGTCGCTGCGGTTCTCGCCGTCATAAATCCGAAATAGGAACCCGGCGCTCCAACACCACCTCCGGTGCGGGGCCGTCGGGGTCGTCGATCCGGCAGGCATAGGCCAGCGCCTCAACCCCCGCACCGCGCGCTTTTGCAAAGGCGGCGGCGTATGTGGGGTCGAGGTCTGCGGCCAGCGCGAAACGCTCCGCGCCCGTCATCTGGATCACGAACAACACCACGGCCCGCGCCCCCTCAGCCTTCATCGCGGCAAGGTCGCCCATATGCTTTGCGCCCCGCGCGGTGACTGAATCAGGAAACTCCACCAACCCCGCCTCGCGCATCAGATGGACGTTCTTGACCTCCAGATAGCAGGGCGGCTTGCCCTCGGTTTCGAGCAGAAAGTCGACACGGCTCCCCTCCCGATACTTCACCTCGGCGCGGATGCTGTCATAGCCCGCAAGCTCAGGAATACGCCCCGCGCGCAGCGCCTCCCCGACCAGCTTATTCGGCGTGTTGGTGTTGATCCCCGCGAGGATGCCGTCATCGCGCCGGGCAAACTCCCACCGATAGGCCAGCTTGGCTTTGGGATTGGTCGCGGGCGAGACCCAGACGGTCATGCCGGGCTGTTTCAGCCCCATCATCGAGCCGGGATTGGCACAATGGGCGATAATCTCCTCCCCGCTGTCGAGGCGAATGTCGGCGAGGAACCGCTTGTACCGCTGAACCAACGTACCGCGCAGCAGAGGGGAGGACGCTAACATGCCCGCACCATTGCGCGACGGGGTGTTTTGCGCAACGGTCTTAAAGCCTCTCTCCGCTTCGCTTACCGCATTCACATATACTTTCAATCTTAATGCAACTTTATGCCAAAAAATCGTGAAACGTTCAGGATTGCCCCTTTACCAACCGATTAAAATAATTATAAGGCAGATACCTAATCTTTGGAGAACAAGATGCTTAGAAGATTTTTTTTATTGACCTTAGCATTAGCTACAGGAGTTAGTTTTCCAGCATGGGCACAAAATTCTGCGCTACTTCTTTATGATGGTGAGAAAGGTAAAGAATTTGTGGGTTGCCTGAACTGTAGCAAATTTGAATCATCGTCTATCTGCAACCAGTTCGGAACATATGGCTCAAAATTCAACAGCGATAGCATATGGAATCAATTTGGAACTTACGGCTCACGTTTCAACACTAATAGCCCGTGGAACAAATTTGGCGAAGGATTGCGTATTGTCGATGAAGCGGGAAAATACTATGGACGATTCACAACTGGTTACAAAGACAAATCAAGCCTCAAAATTGTCAGAGCAATCGTCTCGTTTTACGAGATTAACGATGACTTGGACGACTTGCGTAATGCGCTTTGCGAATAATTATAAGTAACCATTGTTAAGCTTTTTTGCACCTAAAGAATATGCAGTGAAGCGCATTCTGTTTAATTCACAATTCGGGCAAGACGATGGATTTTCAGCTTTGGCTTGCATTTGTGGCGGCCTCTACGGCGTTGTTGATGATCCCCGGCCCGACCGTGTTGCTTGTTCTCAGCTATGCGCTCAGTCAGGGGCGCGGGGTGGCGTTGGCCACGGTTGCCGGAGTCGCGTTGGGCGACCTCATTGCCATGACCGCCTCGCTTGCGGGATTGGGCGCGTTGGTGTTGGCCTCGGCGGGGCTGTTCACGGCGTTGAAGTGGATCGGGGCGGCGTATCTGATCTATCTCGGTATCAGGATGCTGCGCGGGGCATCGTCGGCGCAGTTGGGCGCAATAGGCAGTGCGGAGGCGGTATCGGCGCGGGCGGTGTTCGGCCATGCGACGGCGGTGACGGCGTTGAATCCGAAATCCATCGTCTTTTTCATCGCCTTCGTCCCGCAATTCATCGATCCTTCCCGCGCGCTGATGCCCCAGTTCTCGGTCTTGGTGACGACTTTAGTGGCTCTCGCGGCGGTTAACGCGCTGGCCTATGCGCTTCTGGCTGATAAAATGCGCGCGCGCATTGCCCGCCCGTCCGTGCTGGCATGGCTCACCCGCTTCGGCGGCGGCGCGTTGATAGCGATGGGCGTGGCAACGGC
>CALDZQ010000215.1 GCA_937944035.1 uncultured Neomegalonema sp.
CCTTTTTCGCGGTTCCAGTCGCGGTTTTTCTCGGTCAGGCGCTTGTCGGCGACGTTTTTACCCTTGGCCAGGCCCAGCAGCAGTTTGGCCACGCCTTTGTCGTTGAAGTACATTTTCAGCGGCACAATCGTCATACCCTGACGGTCGCGCGCTTGGGTCAGCCGGTCAATCTCGCGGCGCTTGAGCAGCAGTTTGCGCGGGCGGCGTTCTTCGTGATTGAAATGCCTGGCCTGGTTATAGGGCTGGATAGCGCTGTTGATCAGCCACATCTCCCCCCGCTCCGGCGAAGCGTAGCTTTCGGCGATATTGGCCTGACCCAGACGCAGGGATTTGACCTCGGACCCGACAAGCGCAAGCCCCGCCTCCAGCGTATCCTCAACGGCATAGCTGTAGCGGGCCTTTCGGTTTTCGGCGATCAGCTTGTTGTTATCGTCAGATTTCTTCTTCTTCGCGGCCATATTAATTCCTGATTTTGACCAATGAAGAGGCCTAGGCTTCAGATGTGAAAAACTGGAGTTGCTCTGGTATCGGTTTTACATTCTTATTAAAGCTGGCCTCAAAGTCAGTAACCAGTGCTTCGATCATCGGGTTTCGGTTTTTTTCTTTACCACCTACATGATAAAAATGTTCCCGTGTTAGGATATGGTATTTTGACCAAAGAGAATCAATAAATGAGTTTCTTCTAAAATCATTATGATGCCACGTAGAAAGTATAAATCGGCAATTTTGAGAAGATAAGGCATCCTCTAACTTTAATTCCTCGTGTTCATCCCACCCATTAAAATACTCAACATGCCGACCAATATATGGAGGGTCACAGTATATTATATCATTTTCATTTGCATATTTTATTGTATCACTGAAAGGTTGAATATGGAATTCATACTCACCAATACTCATCGCATCAGAAATTGCTTGGACTTGATTTGTTATCTTTGTAATTAATGCGGGTGCAAATCTATTAGGTTTTCTACAAAAAGGCACATTGAACCCACCTTTTCGATTAAATCGAATCATTCCATTGAAGCAAGACCGATTTAAAAACAGAAAATCGAGCGAATTACCTTCACTATTAAAACGGTCACGAACAGTATAATAATACTCTCCATCTGATTTTAAAAGCTTTTCGCCTTCATCTTGAAGAAAATCACGCACCAGTCCAGCATTAATTATCCCCTCACTCAATGAACGGTAAAAAGAAATTAGATGAGGATTTGTATCTGCTAATATCGCTTTTTTAGGACGAATGTTAAACGCAACCACACCAGAACCCATAAACGGCTCGATCCATGTGCCATCGAAGTCTTCTGGTATTATCGCGCTTATCCAAGGAACTAATTTTGTTTTAATTCCTTGGCATTTGATTGGAGGAACGATCTTTCGAAAATAATTCATTCTTTATTGCTCCTCTCAACAATCAGATTTTTATCACCGCCACGATAATCTAAAAAATCTTCTAATGAGGTGATTTTTTTAGTTTTACCAGCGTCCAATTTTTTAGTAATTTTTCCAAAATTCATCCAATAATCGTCAAACCAAGTCTCTCCCAACTTTGCGAACATTCCATTACCAGCCAAAATGTCACTGATTTTTTTGATACTTCCAATATTTGCCGTGTTCCCAGACCCTCCTTTATCGCTGGCAATTTTCCATTTTTCAGCTACGAAAAACTGTATATTTGAAATTACAGAGACTATGGTTTGAAGATCATCAAGTGACTTTGAGCAAGTTTCGTCGATTGTAGCACCCTCGGCTCTATCGTAGATTATTCCCAAACAATAATGCCCGCTATATTCCGCATAAGGAAATTGGATATTTTTTCTGCTTGTTCTGTCTTCAAAATATTTCCCGTGAGAACCAAGAGTAAATCCGTTGCATAACCAAGGTTTTGCAGGATTTCGGTATGTCGTTTTGAAATCCACAGCGAATTTAACGTTGGGGTCCGCTTTGGAAACGAAGGATATGTCCGGATAATAGTTTTGATGGTCAGCCAGCACAAGCGCGTACCCCATTTGATCTGCAAAAGCTAAAATCTTAGGATAAAGATGAATTTCAAGAATTTTAGATACGATCTTTGTGTCAGATGAAATCGTGTAAACATTTTTAAATGTGTCAATGAAACCTTTTACAGTCCATTGACCATCAGCCGTGCTTGCATACGCTGACAGCGTCGCAGAGAGATCACGAAGCGCTTTTTCGAATTCAGATTTTTTTGCATTCATTCAAAGCAATCCCAACCCGTCCATCGCGGCGCGGATCGCGGCTTCGGTTTCGGGCATTACAGGATAGATAGGGGCGCGCATCTCGTTTTCGCAGAGGCCGAGCAAAGAAAGTGCGTATTTCGCGGGTGCGGGGCTGGATTCCATGAACATCGCGCGGTGCAGCGGGTAGAGTTTGTCCTGCCAGTCCAGCGCGGTTTTGTAATCGCCCGCCAGACACGCCGCTTGCATCGCCGAGCAGGCGGCGGGGGCGACGTTGGCGCTGACGGAAATGCACCCCACCCCGCCCATCGCGTTATAGCCGACGGCGGTGGCATCCTCGCCGGAGAGCAGGACGAAATCTTTGCCGCAATCCAAACGCTCCTGCCCACAGCGCGCCAAGTCGCCTGTCGCGCATTTGTTACCGATGATCCGGGGCAGCTTGGCCAGTTCGGCCATCGTCGCGTCGGTCATGTCGATGACGCTGCGGCCGGGAATGTTGTAGATCATAATCGGAATATCGGCGCAGTCATGCAGCGTGCGGTAATGCTCGATCAGCATCCGCTGATTCGGTTTGTTGTAATAAGGCGTGACCACAAGCGCGGCATCGGCGCCAACCTCGGCGGCGTGTTGGACGAAACCGATGCCCTCGGTCGTGCTGTTCGATCCCGCACCCGCGATCACAGCGATCCGTCCGGCGACATGCTCGACCGTTAGGGACACCACACGGTGATGCTCCTCGTGGGACAGTGTGGCCGATTCTCCGGTGGTTCCGACGGGCACAAGTCCGTTGGTTCCGTTTTCTATATGCCAATCAATTAACCGTTTCAGCGCATCTTCATCCACAGCGCCGTTCTTCATAGGCGTTACAATCGCTACAAAAGAACCGCGAAGCCGGGAGAGTGTGCTGGTGAGATCGGACATCGAAAAGCGCCTGTATCTTGAGGGTTATGATAAGAAGGCGGACCCTACTCTGCCCATCCCCGATCCGCAACAAAGCTCGTGCCTTTCGCGGGCGTTGGCAATCTGCTATCGTTTTCCTTCTGTTGTAAAGAATGTGAGTGCCATGACCGTTTTCCTGTTTCGCCCTGTCCTGATGAGCCTGTTCGCATCATCCATGCTGTTTACGGGCGCGGCGGGGGCGGCGGCGAATATCCCGCAAGCCGAGCGCGCAACGCTGGAACGCATGGTCGAGGCGGCCAAGGACGGCAAATGGGTCCGGGCGCAGAATCTGGCGCGGTCCACCGGCGACCGGGCGGTGATGGACGCCTATGAATGGATGCGCCTGCGCAAGCCGGGTATTGATAACTTCACGCGCATGGTCCGCTGGGTTGAGACGCATTCCGACTGGCCCTCGCAATCCACAATTCAGGTGCAGGGCGAATACGCGCTGGAGGGGGCGGGCGTACCCGCGCAAACCGTGATCCGTTTCTTTGACCGCTTTCCGCCCAAAACCGGCGTGGGCGCAACCCGCTACGCCAGCGCGCTCAAGAGCGCCGGACGCATCACCGATGCGCGTAAAGCGGCGGGCGACGCGTGGCTGAACAAAAGCCTCTCGACCAGCAACGAGCGTCAGCTGTTGGCAGAATTCGGCAACACGCTCGCCCCGCTGCACGATCAGCGGCTGGACGATCTGATCTGGAAAAACCGCCTGACCGCCGCATCACGCCACCTGCCCCGCGTGTCCCGCCCCTTGCGGGCCTTGGGCGAGGCGCGGATCGCGTTGCTGCGCAGCAAGGGCAATGTTGACGCGCTGATTGACCGGGTTCCGCCAAGCCTGCGCAACGATCCCGGCCTTGCCTATGCCCGCGCCGTCTGGCGCAAGAAAAAAGGGCTGACCAGCCGCGCCGAGGCGATGGTTATCAGCAGCTCCGCCAATGGCAGGCTGGGCCGTCCTGAAAGCTGGGCCGATGAGCGGACCGTGTTCATGCGCGGCGCATTGAAAGAGCGTGATTACCGCCGCGCCTATGCGCTGGCAACGCCGCACGGGCTGACCAAAGGGGTCGATTTCGCCGATCTCGAATGGCAGGCCGGATGGATCGCCCTGCGCAAATTGGACGAACCGCAGCGCGCGTTGGCGCATTTCGAGCGGCTGTACGCGGGTGTCGTCACCCCCGTCAGCAAATCCCGCGCAGCCTATTGGGCGGGGGAAGCGGCGGCGAAGATGGGGCGAGTCCCGCTCGCAGCCGAATGGCACAAGAAAGCGGCGGTTTTCCCCAGTGCCTTTTACGGGCAACTTTCCGCCCAGCGGCTACACAATGATCTGTCTTTCGCTGTACCCGCCCCGATTCAGGCCCGCGCCGGACGCTGTGTGAATGATCCGCGCGTTGCGGTCGGCTCGGCACTGGCGATCGGCGGGGCGATTGTGGAGGGGCGGTTGTTTTTCTACGACGCGCTCGAACAATGCCAGACACCCGAAGAAGCCAAAGCCCTCGGCCTCGCCGCCGAAGCGCTGGGGGCGTTCCGCATCAGCGTCGGCATGGGCAGCAAGCTGCGGCGCAAATCGATCTTCATCCCCGAAATTTCGCACCCGATCCTCTCGCTGCCCCGTCAGGGCTGTAAGGGCGAGGACGCCCCCGAACGCGCGCTGAACCTCGCCGTCGCCCGGCAGGAAAGCGGATTTGATCCCAAAGCGCGCAGCGGCGCGGGGGCGCGGGGTGTGATGCAGGTGATGCCCGGAACCGCCAAAGTCACCGCCCGCGCGACGGGCGTGCGCTATGATCTGGCCTTGCTGAGCAGTGACCGCAATTATAACGCCCGCATCGGGCAATGCTATCTGTCGCAACTGTTGCAGCGGTTTGACGGGTCGTACCCGCTGGCCATCGCCGGATACAACGCCGGACCGGGACGGGTGAACCGCTGGCTGGAAGATTTCGGCGACCCGCGTTCGGGGGAAATCGATCTGATCGACTGGATCGAGCATATCCCGTTCCGCGAGACCCGCAATTACGTGCAACGTGTCCTGGAAGGACTGGCCGTTTACCGTGCCCGGCTCAGATAATGCCATTATGGGTCATAATTGTGTTTGAACCCCTTGCGTATACCTCAAATTGACTGCACTCTCTGCCGCAGCGGGTCGTGTGGGGCGGCGGATGGGTGTGTGGAGTAAGAGGGCTTGTCTTCAGATCAGTATTATATCGAACGTTCGTTGAAGACAGCGGACGGTTTAGCGCTGTCATTCCGCGATTACGGCTCGCGGTTCAGCCAAGCGACGCCTGTTTTGTGCCTGCCGGGCCTGACCCGCAATGTGCGTGACTTTGACGATCTGGCGCAATCCCTTATGGCGAATCGCCGTGTTCTTTCGCTTGACGCGCGGGGACGGGGGCGCTCGGATTATGATCCTGACTTCACCAGTTACAATCTCGTCCGCGAGGTCGGCGACACGTTAACACTTATCTCACAAGAATTTGACCGCCCCTGCATTATCATCGGCACGTCGCGGGGCGGACTGGCGGGGATGATCCTCAACGGGGTGCGCCCCGACCTGATCGCCGGCCTTGCGCTGAATGACATCGGCCCGGATATGGAGCCGGAAGGGCTGGGGCGGATTTTCAACTATCTGGGCATCACACCCGACCCGTTCAACACATGGGACGACGCTGTCCTCTATATGAAACAAAACAACGCGAGCGAGTTCCCGGATCTGACAGATGCGGACTGGGTGGCGTGGGCAAAACGCACGTTCCGTGATGAAAACGGCGTACCCATGCTTGATTATGATCCGAAACTGCGCGATGCGACGCTGAACGGCTCGTTCACCGTGGCCGATTTCTGGCCCCAGTTCCGGGGATTGGCCGAGACGCCGACGCTGCTGCTCCGGGGCGAGAACTCGGACCTGCTGTCGGCGGAAACCGTCATCAAAATGCGGCGGACAAAACCCGATATGACCGCCGTGACCGTGCGCAATCGCGGGCATGTGCCGTTTCTTGATGAACCTGAGGCGATGTCGGCGCTTTTGGCCTTCATCACCGAGGTTGAAGGGCGCGCAAAGCCCTCGTAAAACGACGCCTTCCCCGCTACTTGTTTTGACGCGTTTTCCGAGTCGGGCAATGAACCC
>CALDZQ010000216.1 GCA_937944035.1 uncultured Neomegalonema sp.
GAGTGTTTTTGCCAACATCGGGCAAATCGATATCTGAACCATAACCGACTTCTGCCGCGATGTAGTTGCGGCCCCCCGGTTGTTTCTGAAAACCGATATTATTACTGAACATTGAATGAGAATGCCCAGGAACTTGTTGCTCAGTAAGCGCTACGAATTCAGCTCCTCCAATAGTGGAATTTGGAGGCGTTACCATACTTGGCTTCCAAGCATCCCTTGCCCTCAAACCTTTTTTGTAAGGGTCATTTATCGGATTTCCAGCGCCTACGATCATCCGCCCCTGCCCCGGATGAAAGTCTGACCAGCCAGCGCCCAATTCGGTACAAATTTTCCATGACGCGATTACAATGCCAGTGGTCATAAGTCCTGAATTAGTTGCGGATGATAATGTGCCAACATCAGGTTTTTCAATTGCACCAAAAGCCTTCCCCCAAATCTGAAAAGGTTCTTTTGAAATGTAAGTGCTGTGCACGAGCATCGCCACAAAAACGAAGATCGCAATGCTAGACAGCCAACTAGGCACCCTTTTCAATAAACTCTCCACATCACCTCCAAAGAAAAACCCCATCGTTTCCGATGAGGTTGATCTTACATTGCAACTCTAAATATGCAATCGGCGGCCTACCCCGCCCTATTCGCGATCAGATTGTCCACCACTTCCGGCTCCGCGAGCGTTGAGGTATCGCCCAGCGAGCCGAAATCGTTCTCGGCGATTTTGCGCAGGATGCGGCGCATGATTTTGCCGGAGCGGGTTTTGGGCAGGCCCGGCGCCCATTGGATCACGTCGGGCTTTGCGATGGGGCCGATTTCGGTGCCGACCCAGTCGCGCAGCTCCTTGCGCAGCTCCTCGGATTCCTCTTCGCCGCCCATCAGCGTGACGTAGCAATAGATGCCCTGCCCTTTGATGTCGTGCGGATAGCCGACCACGGCGGCCTCGGAGACTTTCGGATGCGCCACCAGCGCGCTTTCGACCTCTGCCGTGCCCATGCGGTGGCCGGAGACGTTGATGACATCGTCCACGCGCCCCGTGATCCAGTAATAGCCGTCCGCATCTCGGCGGCAGCCGTCGCCTGTGAAGTAATAGCCTTTATACTGCTCGAAATAGGTCGAGACGAAGCGGTCATGGTCGCCGTAGACCGTCCGCATCTGCCCCGGCCAGCTGTCGCGGATACACAGCACGCCCTCGGCTTCGGTGGTGGTGATTTCCTCGCCCGTTGTCGGCTCTAAGATCACCGGCTGCACCCCGAAGAACGGCTTGGTCGCGGAACCGGGCTTGGTGGCCGTTGCGCCGGGCAGCGGGGTGATGAGATGGCCGCCGGTCTCCGTCTGCCACCACGTATCGACAATCGGGCAGCGCCCCTTGCCGACGACTTCATTGTACCAATTCCATGCCTCCGGATTGATCGGCTCACCAACCGTGCCGAGAATGCGCAGCGAGGAAAGATCGGCCGACTCGACAAAAGCGTTACCTTTGCCCATCAACGCGCGGATGGCGGTGGGGGCGGTGTAGAACTGGTTGACCTTGTGCTTGTCACACACCAGCCAGAAGCGCGAGGCATCCGGATAAGTCGGCACGCCCTCAAACATCAGCGTTGTCGCGCCGTTGGCCAGCGGGCCGTAGACGATATAGCTGTGCCCCGTGACCCAGCCGACATCGGCGGTACACCAGAAAATATCACCCTCGTGATAATCGAACACGATCTCATGGGTCATCGACGCCCAGAGCAGGTATCCGGCGGAAGAATGCAGCACACCTTTCGGCTTTCCGGTCGAGCCGGAGGTGTAGAGAATGAACAGCGGATCTTCGGCGTTCATCGGCTCCGGTGGGCAGTCGGCGGAGACATTGGCTTCGGCCTCGTGCAGCCAGATGTCGCGGGCCGCGTCCCATGCCACATCACCGCCCGTGCGGCGCACGACGAGGTTTTTCACATCGCTCCCGCATTTCGCCAGCGCTTTGTCGGCATTTGCCTTGAGCGGCGTATTTTTGCCCCCGCGCGGGGCTTCATCGGCAGTGACGACCATCTTCGCACCGCAGTCAATCACACGATCCGCGAGGGCGTCGGCACTGAACCCGCCGAAAACGATGGAGTGAACCGCACCGATCCGCGCGCAAGCCAGCATCGCCATCGCCGCCTCAGGGATCATCGGCATATAGAGAATGACACGGTCGCCTTTGCGGATGCCTTCGGCTTTCAGGACGTTGGCAAACTTGCAAACCCGCGCGTGCAACTCCTTGTAACTGATATGCTTATCAACGGTCGGATCATCACTTTCCCAGATGATCGCGGTCTGATCGCCGCGTTTATCAAGATGGCGGTCCACGCAGTTGGCGCAGACATTCATCTCGCCGTCTTCAAACCATTTGACCGAGACACCGGGGTATTCGTAAGTTGTGTTTTTCACGGTGGAGAAGGGCTTGATCCAATCCAGACGCTTGCCATGCTCGCCCCAGAATGCATCGGGATCATTGACCGACGCGGCGTACATCGCCTCGTATTTCGCCGCATCAACATGAGCATTCGCTGCCATTTCCGATGATGGTGCATATGTTTTATCTGACATGTGTTGTGTCTCCCCTCGTTCATCTTTTGACACCGGTTCGACGTAAAGACCACACCGCATCGGCATCCAAACTTGGTTAGGCGTTACCGTGCTTTGGTCAAAATGTATATATCCGCTTGAAAACAATAGTTTTTCTTGTGAATATTTTACATTTTCTCAGTGGTGCTCTGTCAAAAAATCTATCCGCCCCGCCGTATCACCCTCTCCATGATGTGAGTCGGCGATTCAACTGTCCACCCTTGAAACGCGCGAAGAAACCGTGACACTCCCGCTGAAATCAAATCAAGCGAGGCAGAACATGGCGCAATCAATGATCGGTGTAATCGGAGGAAGCGGACTTTACGATCTCGAAGGGCTGGAAAATCCGCAATGGCAAACGGTAGACAGCCCGTGGGGCGCGCCTTCAGACCAAATCCTGCGCGGCACTTTCGCGGGAGTCGAGATGGCTTTCCTGCCCCGGCACGGGCGCGGCCATGTGATTCCGCCCAGCGACATCAATTATCGCGCCAATATCGACGTGCTCAAGCGCATCGGCGTCACGGACGTGATCTCGATCTCCGCTTGCGGTTCGTTCCGCGAGGAAATGCCCCCCGGCGATTTTGTGATCGTCGATCAGTTCATCGACCGCACCTTTGCACGGGAGAAAAGCTTTTTCGGCAAGGGATGCGTCGCCCATGTCTCCGTCGCCCATCCGGTCTGCGAAACCCTCGGCGACAAGTTGGAAAAAGCGGGCAAAGCGGCTGGCATCAACACCCATCGGGGCGGGGTTTACCTTGCGATGGAAGGGCCGCAATTCTCCTCCATCGCCGAGTCAAAAATGTATCGCGAGACTTGGAATTGCGACGTGATCGGTATGACCAATATGCCCGAAGCCAAACTCGCCCGCGAAGCCGAACTTTGCTATGCCACGGTCGCGATGGTGACGGATTTTGACAGTTGGCATCCCGATCACGGCGCGGTCGACATCACCTCAATCATCGCTGTTATGCAAGGCAATGGCGAAAAGGCGCGTGCGCTGCTGCACAACGTCATTCCGATGTTCACCGCAGAGCGCGCGGCTTGCGCACATCACTGCGACACCGCGCTCGAATTTGCGATTATCACCGCCCCCGAAAAGCGCGACGCCGCGTTGGTGGCCAACCTTGACGCGGTTGCGGGACGAGTTCTGGATCGCACCTGACGCCGCTTCAGACAGAAACAGGAAAAGCGAATTAACGCTTTTCCTTAAAGATCTTGCGGACAAATGCTCTCAAACAGTGAAAATTTTACGCAATTTTATCCACAACACGTCATTTTCTTATTGCGCACAGCGCCAGTATAGCGCACGTATATACAAACAACGTGTACGCGATGATGAGTCGCCCGTGCCGTTCCACAAAAGAACAAAAACAAGGAGCAAACCACATGCAAGTTCAGATTGCCTCGATGCTGCTTCCCGTTCGCCGTCGCGCTGATTGGGAACAACCTCACCTGTCTTACCTGCCCAAAAACTGCTATGCGACAACCAAAGTCGGCATGTCGGGCATGGTGCATCGGATGCTGAAGCGGATGTTGTCTAAACGCGGATAAGCGATCCACGGTTCTCGACATCGGGATTGAAATAGTCCATCCATAAAGGCGTTGCTGTTGTGGCAACGCCTTTTGCACGTTTTAAGGGAATAGCGCATGAAAATCGAGGATTACATCCGCACCATTCCGGATTTCCCGGAGCCGGGCATCATGTTTCGTGATGTGACCACGCTTTTCAATGATCCGCGCGGCTTTCGCATGGCGATTGATATGCTGCTCCATCCTTTCGCCGGTGAGCGTATTGATCGTGTAGCAGGGATCGAGGCACGTGGCTTCATTCTTGGCGGGGCTATCGCGCATCAGCTCTCGGTCGGATTCGTGCCGATCCGCAAGAAAGGCAAACTGCCCTGGAAAACAATCGAGCAGGATTACACGCTCGAATACGGAACCGCGACCGTAGAAGTTCACGAAGATGCTTTGCAAAAAGGGGAGCGCGTTCTCATCGTCGATGATCTGATCGCTACCGGCGGGACTGCGGAAGCGGGCATTAAACTCATTCGTCAACTGGGCGGAACAATCTCAGGTTGCGCATTCATTGTGGACCTGCCGGACCTAGGTGGACGCAAACGGCTGGAAGATTTAGAAGCACCCGTACACGCGCTGTGCAGCTTTGGTGGCCATTGAGGACTAACGCACTGATAAAGCATTAGAAATTTACGCTAACCCGCTTGAATTCAGAGACTCTTTCACGGATTTGTGCTAAAAGTTATCCCATCGGTGAAGTGTGGTGAGCCGATGGCGCGTTAGAGTAGTATTTGTGTTGCACAGACGGGACGTCTCGCGAAGCGGGGCGTCCTTTCTTTTTACAACGTAATTAATCAATTTTTAGGCACTATTCTTATCGACAACTCAAAGGCTTAAAGTTGATCCCTAAACCGCTGTTCCTATGCGCCGACGGCAAGGATCGCTCCGGGATTCATGATGCCATACGGATCAACCGCTGATTTAACAGCACGAATCAGGGAAATCTTGATCGGGTCAGAATGGACCAGAAGTTCCTCTGTCTTCATGCGCCCGATACCATGTTCAGCACTAATAGAACCATTCATTTCACTAACTATAGAGTGAATAATCTGATTTACTCCCCTCCAATGCGAAAGAAATACCTTTGCGTCACCGCCAACAGGTTGTGAAACATTGTAATGAAGATTACCGTCTCCAAGATGTCCGAAAGGACATGGCCGCGCACCGGGTACAATCGACTGAACCGATTTCGCGGCCCGCTCCAGAAATTCCGGAATGGAGGCAATGGGGAGCGTAATATCGTGCTTAATGCTGGCTCCACCGCTTATCTTCTGCGCATCGGATAACGCTTCACGGATCGCGCGAAATCCGGTGCGCTGGGCCTCACTCACCGCCAGCGTCGCATCAAGCACCGCTCCGCTTTCAAAATGCGCGGCCAGCGTTGTTTCAAGCACATCCTGCAAAACCTGCTCATCCGCCCCCCACAGCTCGACCAACAGCACCCAATCGCTGTCTGCCTCCAAAGGATGGCGCATTTCCGGGTGGGCGTTATAGACGAACTCCAGCCCCAGCTTCGGCATCAATTCGACCATTGCAATCGCGCCACCGCTTGCGTCTTGCAGCGCATCCATCAGCGCAATCGCCTCGCTCACGCCACGCACCGCCACAAAAGCCGTCGATTTCGCCTGCGGGCGCGGGACCAGCTTGAGCGCGGCGGCACAGATGATCCCCAACGTCCCTTCGGACCCGATAAACAGATCGCGCAGATCGTAGCCGGTATTGTCCTTGCGCAGCGTTGAAAGCCCGTTCCAAACCTCGCCTTGCGGCGTCACCACCTCCAGCCCAAGGCACATGTCCCGCGCCACGCCGTAGCGCACAGCGATCAGCCCGCCGGAATTGACCGCCAAGCCACCGCCGATACTCGCGGTTCCTTCGGACGCGTAGGACAGCGGAAACAGCTTACCAGCCGCCGCTGCCGCCTCCTGTGCCAGCTGCAAGGGCAAGCCCGCCTCGACAATCATCGCGGATTCCTGAGGCATGACGGCGCGGACAGCCTGCATCCGGTCCAGCGCGATCACCACAGGGACCGGCCCCTCAGGCTTGACCTGCCCCCCGACCAGCCCGGTTCCCCCGCCCCAAGGGACAATCCCGACCCGCGCCTGCGCACACAGCCGGACACAAGCGGCAACCTCAGCCGTCGAGCCGGGGCGCATGATAATCGCCGCCCTGCCGCGATAAAGATCCCGCCGCTCGGTCAGATAGGTATCGTTCGGCTCCAGCCAACCTTTCGGTCCGACAACAGCCTTGAGCGCCTCCAAAAGCGCCCCGTTGGGTTCATTCAGCATAACCGCCTCATCGTGGAGCCGCCGCGCGGCGCAATCTGTCATTGATGGCACAGCCGATGCCGCGTTCAGGAATGGCGGCGACCGCAATCGTGCCGGAATGCTCAAGCAACGCATCAAGATGGCGCAGATGCCCGAAAAGATTGGACGCCGCCTCCTCCACCGATGCCGCAGCTGAAAGATTGATTGCGATAGCCGAGCTTCGCTCCGGCTCCTCGCCGAACCCCAGCCAAGCCTCGCCTAATTCGGGCCGCTCAGCGTTCAGTCGCAACCGTGCGCCCGGAGCATAATGCGATGACAGCTGCCCCGGCGCGCTGGGCGCAATATCATCGGTGACAGGCCCGGCGCTGACCGGCCCGACGACCTGCTCCAGCTGCTCGCGCGTCACGCCGCCGGGTCGCAAAATGCGGGGCTTGCCCGCCTCATCAAAACCGACAATCGTTGACTCCAGCCCGACGCCGCACACGCCACCATCCAACACGCCTTCCAGCCGCCCGTGCATTTCCTCCATCACATGATCGGCGGAGGTCGGGCTGATTTTGCCTGAAAGATTCGCACTGGGCGCAGCGACAGGGCCGTCAAAAGCCTGCAACAGCGACAGCGCAAGCGGCGCAGCCGGAACCCGCACAGCCAGCGTCAGCGCGCCCGCACGGCAAATATCCGCAATCCCGCTTTCCGCACGAACCGGGGCCACCAGCGTTAGCGGGCCGGGCCAAAAAGCCTTCGCCAACCGCACCCCTTCGGGCGGCAAATCGATCAGCCGCGCCGCCGCCTCCAGCGACGCCACATGCACAATGACAGGATTATGCGAGGGCCGTCCCTTCGCGCGGTAAATCCCCGCAACCGCGCGCTCGTCCCGCGCATCCGCCCCAAGCCCGTAAACAGTCTCCGTCGGGAACGCGACCAGTCCGCCCTTGCGCAGAAAAGTCACCGCAACCCGAACGCCACGGTCGGTCGCGCTCAGGCGGATGGTGTTGAGATCGCCGCTCACGCTGAAACCGTCTCATCCCGCCGCGCCGCCAGCCGCGCGCGCACCAGCTCAATATGCATCTGCATTGTGTAGGCATTCTCGCGATAGCGCTCCGGCAGGCGCATTTCGAGCAGATCGTCTTGCACCCTGAGCAAGCGTGCTTCCAGATCATCGATTTCGGCATCGCCCGCCGCCGTGTAGGCGCGCTTCTCTATATCGACCAACTCGGAATAGTGCTTATAAACCCGTGACTTCATGGTCCAGGCGTAAATTCCCGGCAGGATGCGGAACAACGGCAACATCAGGAAAATCAGCGGCAACAGCAGCAGCGCCAGCTTATTGATCTGCGCCACCATCCAATAAGGGATATAGCGGTCGAGACGGTTAAGCGGTTCATCCAACAAGGTTTTCGCCTGTTTGTTCATGGGAATCGTCGTCGCATCCCACGAGGGGAACTGCCCCTCTTCCGAGAGCAAATCGCGATGGGTATGCACCCGCCGCGCGGCCTTCACCAACCGGTCCACCAGCGCGGGGTGCAAATCCGCCTGCGCCACCAGTTGAGCGGCCATCGCGATCAGATCAACCCGTTCGGGCGGCTTTACGCTGGCATAATCGATCCCGGCGGGCGGGATATTCGCATCGATCACAAAGGCCAGTTTCCGCCGCACCGCCTCGACATTGCGCGCGCTGCCCAACGCGATCTCAGGCGCTTCGTACAGCGCCGACAGATATGGCGCGGTCACGGGGGCCACGAAAATCGCTACGTCAACATCACCGCCCAGCAAGGCGTCAGCAGCGCTTTTCCCGCCCAGCGACACAAGCGATTCCTGCGGCGGCGACAGGCGTAGCGCGGTCAGAATTTCCTCAACCACATAGCGTGTGCCGCTGCCCTGCGCCCCCACAGCAACCCGCAAACCCCGCCATTTCGAGGGGTCTTGCGCGTTCTCCAGCCCTGCCTTGTGGAAAAACAATAACGGCTCCAAAAACACCGATGCCAGCGCGGTCACATCAGATTCAGGCGGCACGGGCACACCGCCTTGCAGCAGCGCCACATCGACCGGATCAGGCGCGCGGGCCAGCCATTGCGCATTCTCAACCGACCCCGCGCTCTCAACGATTTCCAGCGTGATTTCGTCTTCGGCGAGAATATCGCGGTATTGCACGGCAATCGCGTGATAGGCGCTGCCGGGCGTCCCGGCGGCCATACGCAGTGTTTTCGGCGGGATCAGGTCCAGTGCAATCGTCGCCGCAACGAAAACGCCGATGAACGACGCTAAAACCAGTAAAACTAAGCGCAAAATCGCCCCCGAAACTAAATCAATCGCGCGATGTGACGCCGCGACACGCTTGCAGTATGATCCCCGAATGGCATTTATTAAAGCGAATTGCGATCATCCTGAATCACCAAGCCCCACATTTCGCGCGGCTCTTGGCGCGAAATGTGGCTCAGGTTTCCCGCAAATCGCTATAAAGCCGCAAAAGAAGACGAGGATCAAACATGCCGTATCGCGCCCCGCTCACCGAAATCCGCTTTTGTCTCGACCATGTTGTGGGCGCGGCACGGCTTGCACAGACTGATAAATTCGCCGAAGCCACGGCGGACACGGCGGAGGCGGTGCTGACGGAAATCGCGCGGCTGGCCGATGAAACCCTCGCCCCGCTGCAACGGCCCGGCGACGCGGGATGTACGGTGACGGCGGATGGCGTGACCACACCACAGGGCTATCCCGAAGGCTACAAGGCCATTGCCGAAGGCGGTTGGCTGGGGCTGGCGGCGGCCCCTGAACAGGGCGGCATGGGCCTGCCCCTGACCTTGCAAACCGCGATGAATGAAATGTTTTCAAGCGCTTGCCTCTCGCTCAGCCTCTGCCCGCTGATGACTCAAGGCAGCATCGAGGCGCTGACCGCCCACGCCTCGCCCGAACTTCAGGAACGCTACCTGCCAAAGCTGATCTCCGGCGCGTGGACCGGCACAATGAACCTGACCGAAGGCCAGGCCGGGTCCGATGTCGGGGCGCTGAAAACCAAGGCTGAGCCGCAGGGCGATGGCAGCTACACGCTCGATGGTCAGAAAATCTACATCTCGTGGGGCGACCATGATGTTGCGGAAAACATCGTCCACCTCGTCCTCGCCCGCCTGCCCGATGCGCCGGAAGGATCGAAGGGAATCAGCCTGTTTCTTGTCCCGAAAATCCTGCCCGACGGATCGCGCAACAGCGTGAAAACCGTCTCGATCGAGCACAAAATGGGCCTTCACGGCTCGCCAACCTGCGTTTTGGCTTACGAGGGCGCGACCGGATGGCTGGTCGGTGAGGAAAATAACGGCCTCGCCTGCATGTTCACGATGATGAACAACGCCCGCCTCGGCGTCGGCGTTGAGGGGCTGGGCACGGCCGAAGCGGCCTATCAGCACGCCCTCGCCTACGCCACCGAGCGGGTGCAGGGCAAGGCCGTCACCCCCGCCGATCATGCCGGAACGGGCGCAATCATTGACCATCCCGATGTCCGCCGTATGCTGATGGAGATGAAAGCCTATACCGAGGCGGTCCGGGCGATCTGCTATGACACCGCCGTTTCCCTCGACATGGCCCATGCCGCCGATGAGGGCGAGCGCAAGCGCTGGGCGCGGCGTGGCGCTTTTCTGACACCGCTGGCCAAGGCGTTCGGCACGGCGGGCGGAATGCATGTCGCGGAACTCGGCGTTCAGGTCCACGGCGGCATGGGTTTTATCGAGGAAACCGGGGCCGCACAGTTCTACCGCGATGTCCGTGTCACCGCGATTTACGAGGGCACGAACGGTATTCAGGCCGCCGATCTGGTCGGGCGCAAGCTGTCGATGGATGGCGGCGAGACAGCGCGCGCTGTGCTGGACGAGGCGGCGGAAGCGCTGGAAACCGCCAAAGCTGCGGGTCTCGAAGACCTCGCCACGGGCCTCGCCATCACCCATCAGGCCGCTGCCGAGGCCACCGTTTGGATGCTGGAGCAGAACGACATGGCCGAGCGCCTCGCCGGATCGACCCCCTATCTCACGCTCATGTCGCACCTGCACGGCAGCGCGCTGCTGGCCAAAGGGGCGGCGGCGGCCAAGCAAAGCGGCGATCCCGCCCATGCCCCGCGCATCGCGGTCGCCCGTTTCTACGCGACTCAAATCGCCCCGCAAGCCGAGGCGCTGGCCCGCGCCGCCACCGCCGGAAGCGCCGCCCTCTACGCCCTCACCGCCGACCAATTCGCGGCGTAGCCTCAAAAAACCTGCCCCGCGCACGATCCCATTAGAGCATTTTCAAGGGCAATGGGTTCATTGCCCGGCTCAGAAAATGCGCCAAAACAAGAAGTTAGACTATCCGGAATGACCCTTATGTCGTTCAGGATGGTCTAAACAGGGGCCACCTGAAACCCGCCCACGCCTCAACGCCCCCGCACATCACATGCGGGGCGCAAAAATCACTCTGTGAGAAAACCGATCACGGCGGGTGCAGCAAAAACAGCGCAAGCGCGTGGCAATCGCGCAGCACAAAATCCACCGGATGCTTGCCCCGCGCCCTGTGACCGGGCGGTCTGCCGGGGCGCATCGGCCTGATATATTTGCCTGATT
>CALDZQ010000217.1 GCA_937944035.1 uncultured Neomegalonema sp.
TCCGCCGTGTGCGCGCGGAAATCGGCATGACGCTTGATCCGCACAGCGCCGTGGGCCTCGCCGCCGCCCGCCAGACCGCGCGCAGCGATACGCCGATGGTCACGCTGGCCACGGCGCATCCGGCGAAATTCCCTGACGCCGTGCGTGATGCTGTGGGTGTTGAGACCCCGCTGCCGGAGCGGATGGCCGATCTATACGACCGCGATGAGCGCATCACGGTGCTGCCAAACGACCTCGCCACCATTGAAGCTTTTATCCGCAAGGAGCGTGCTGTTTGAGCTTAGAGCGCGATATAGCGTTGGTTGACGACCTCAGGGCCAAAAGCTCCGAATCGGCTTGTGTTGAGTTTAAATCAAATCTTGAGCATGCACCGACAATTGGAAAGTATATTTCCGCTCTTTCTAATTCTGCTGCCTATGCAGGGATCCCTTTTGGGTATCTTGTCTGGGGCGTCAAGGATGGCGACCATGCTGTGGCAGGCACAGATTTTGATCCCGATCGTGTCCGTGAGAACAGTGAACCGCTTGAGTTTTGGTTGTCGCGACGGCTTCAGCCTGACCTTGCGCTTTCCTTTCGTGAAATTTCACACCCTGATGGCCGACTTATTTTGCTTGAGATTCCTGCGGCGACGAAAGCGCCGATCGAGTTTGACAGAGTGTCGTACATCCGTATTTCAAGCGCAACGCCCCGGTTGTCTGATTATCCGGAGCGTCAACGCGCGCTATGGGCAAAGCTGCAACCCCTCATTTGGGAAGATGGGATTGCCGCGCAATTTGTTTCAGCTGACGATGTGCTGGCGATGCTTGACTATAGCAGTTATTTTGATCTGACTGAATTGCCGTTGCCAGATAATCGTCATGGTATCTTCGAGCGATTGGCCCAAGAGCGACTCATTATTAAAGACGCGGGTGAGAAATGGAATATCACCAACCTTGGAGCAATTTTGTTTGCGAAAAATCTCGCCGATTTTGGACCTCAAATTAAACGTAAAGCGGTTCGTTTTACCGCCTACGCGGGTAAGGGGGGTCATGACACGGTTTCTCACCGGGTTGAAGTTAAAAAGGGTTACGCTTCTGGTTTCAGTGCCCTCGTAGAGTTTATTCGAGATATGCTCCCGGCCAACGAACATATCGGTGCGGCGTTTAGAACATCACATCCGATGTTTCCTGAAATTGCTGTACGGGAGTTGATTGCCAACGCAGTCATACATCAAGATATGACCGTTCGGGGAGCCGGCCCGTCAATCCAGTTGTTTTCTGATCGGATGGAAATCACAAATCCTGGACAGCCTCTGGTTAGTACGGACAGGTTTATTGATGCGCCTCCGCGTTCCCGGAATGAGGCTGTTGCAGCTTTAATGCGGCGCATGAACATTTGTGAAGAAGAGGGGAAGGGCATTGATAAGGTCATTGCTGCGGTTGAGGTGTTTCAGTTGCCACCTCCCGATTTTCAGTCAATTCTCGAACCTTCTTCAACGCGCGTTATCCTCCAAGCACCCAAAAGTTTTGCTGAGATGAGTGTCGAAGACAGAGTTCGTGCGTGTTATCAACACTCAGTCTTACTAAAGCTTCAAGGTCAGGTTATGCGTAACGCCAGTTTAAGAGAGCGTTTCGGAATTGAGCCAAGCAATAAGGCTCAGGTTTCAAAAGTGATTGGCGCTGCCCTTGAACGTGGATTAATCCGGCCCTCAGATCCCGAAAAACCAAGGGCGGGATATGTGCCTTTTTGGGCATGAAAAAATTGATTGGGAATTGACTGCACTCATAGTTTTTGAGAGTGGTTCTCTCTAAGGGTATGAAAAACAATAGTGTTTATCCTTCTTCGAGAGTTTCCCTGAATTGACTGATATTGCTTACCGCAAGGAGCGTGCTGTTTGACCGACCATATCTCTATTGAAGACGGGCGTATCCGGGCGACGACGCTGTCTAACGGTTTTCGGGTGATTACCGAGCATATGCCGCATGTGAAATCGGCAGCGCTGGGGGTTTGGGTCAGCGTTGGCTCGCGGAACGAGGCGCTGGTCGAGACGGGCCTGTCACATATGCTGGAGCATATGGCGTTCAAAGGCACGAAGCGGCGCACGGCGCGGGGAATTGTTGAGGAAATCGAGGATGTGGGCGGTGATCTGAACGCCTATACCGATTTGGAAATCACCGCGTATCAGGCGCGGGTGCTGGCTGAACATACGCCGCTGGCGATTGATATTATCGCGGATATTCTGCGCGAATCGACGTTTTTACCCGACGAAATCGAGCGCGAGCGGCAGGTGATCTTGCAGGAAATCGGCGAGCGAAACGATATGCCGTCGATGGTCGCGATGGAAACGCTGCAAGAGATTGCGTTCCCGGATCAACCGCTGGGCCGCCCGATCATCGGCACACCCGAAAGCGTGATGTCGTTCCAGCGGGACACGGTGCAGGGCTATATGCAGCGGCACTATGCGCCCGAAAGCATGATCCTGTCCGCCGCCGGATTTGTCGATCATGATGACGTGGTGCGCGATGCCGAGCGTCTGTTCGGGGATATGGAGCGCCGTCCTGCGAGTGTGATTGAGCCGGGGCATTACACGTCCGCGACGCGGGAGATTTTCAAAGATTCCGAGCAAGCGCATATCGTGTTGGGCTTTGAAGGGCCGGACAGCACCGATCTGGAGGCGCAGTTCCGGGCGCAAACGGCTGCGGCTGTCTTGGGAGGGGGCATGTCTTCGCGGCTGTTCCAGGAGGCGCGTGAGGAGCGGGGGCTGTGCTATTCGATCTACAGCTATGCCGAGTCGTTCAGCGATTCCGGGCTGATGACGATTTACGCGGCCACAAGCGCCGATCAGGCCGAGGAACTTGCGGCGCTGGCGATTGATGTGTTCGAGCGCGCGGCGGATGATGTGACCGAAGCCGAGGTAAGCCGGGCGCGGGCGCAGTCGAAGGCGGGGCTGGTCATGGGGCTGGAATCGCCGATGCGGCGGGCGGAGACGCTGGCGCGGCAGATGTTTTTGCGGGGCCGGCCCTATGGCATGAGCGAAATTGTCGGGATGATCGACGCTGTTGATACGACCGCCGTAAAGCGCGGGATGCGGGAGTTGCTGGATGGCGGTGCGCCAAGTGCGGTCTATCTGGGGCCGAAAGGCGGGGGGCTGCCGAAAACCCTGCGCAACGCGGCCTGAGACCGGACGGCGATGTCGAAGCTGGGCCTCTGGGGGTGGAAAAAACCTGCGCCATTGCCGCGTCTGAAAACCGAGCGGTTGGAGCTGTGCGTTCCGCATCTTGACGATTTTCCGGAGTGGAAAGCGCTGCGGCGGGACAGCCACGGGTTTTTGCAACCGTGGGAGCCGTTATGGCCGAAGGATCACCTCTCGCGGGGGGCGTTCAAGCGGCGGGTCCGCTGGGCGCGGGCCGAGGCGGAGGCGGATCGTGCGCTGTCTTTTCTGATTTTCCGCCAAGCGGATCGGGTGATGGTTGGCGGGCTGACGCTGTCGAATATCCGGCGCGGGCCGTCGCAATCGGCGACGTTGGGCTACTGGATCGGGCGCAGGCATATCCGGCAGGGCTATATGACCGAGGCGACCGAGGCGATGGCGCGCCATGCGTTCAGCCGCATGAACCTGACCCGGCTTGAGGCGGCGTGCCTTGAGACGAACGAGGCGTCACGGGCGTTGCTGGCCAGTTGCGGGTTTTCGTATGAGGGGATTGCGCGCTCTTATCTGGAAGTGAACGGTGCGGTGCGCGATCATATGTTGTTCGCGCGGGTCAAAAGCGATCTTGTTTGACCGCTTTTGAAAATGTTTCGCCTCAGCGATCACCCAGCAGCATGGTCACGACGATGCGTTCGTCGCGGATGGCTGTGCCGATGCCGACGATGCGGGCATCCGGGTCCATCAGGGCTTCGCGGTGGCCTTCGGGCGATTTGAGCCAGTCGGTGACGGCGCTGCGCACGGTGTCTTCAATCGTCCAGTTGATGTTCTGGTCGGTCGTGTCCCACAAAATCTCGGCGACTTTGTTGTAGTGGTCGATATTCGCCTCGCCCAGCCGCGCGGCGAGGTCGCGGCCATCGGGGGCGAAGTGGCCGAAGAAATCACCCGTGACCATATCACCTGAATAGGAACCGGCGACAACGCCCAGCCCCTGATCCGCTTCCAATTCGCCGAGACCGTTTTTCTTGCGGTGCAGATTGACGGTTTTGTAGATGGATGTGCTGACTTTCAGCGCGAAGGTGTAGGCGGAATCGCCCCACGGTCCGCGACGGTCAACGCCCTGGATCAGGTTTCGGCTTGAAACAGAAGCCGCCTCGATCGACTGTGCCTGCACGGCGGGTCCGGTCAGGCCAAGCGCGAGAGTGACACCCAAGGCGGCTTGGAGAATTTTCGTGGTCATCATCGGCAATGCTCCGATCTGTGGGCCTCGGCGATGCGGGGGGCAGGGCCGATAACCGTTCTTTGTAAGCATGTGAGAATGACCTGTTTCCCTTAGCGGAAGATTAACAAAGCGGATTAGCGTGTGCCGTTAATTTAAGAGAGAATAAGGCATAAATTCGCCGCACGAGAGAAATCAGCGCTTTAAAGAATAGAGATGTATCGCGGGCGGCCTTGTGTAAGCTGGGCGCTGTCATACTTTAAGATGGATCATCCCGATGGCTGATATGCCCAAACCCCTTGCGGGGCTGAAAGTTTTGGAATTCGCGCGGATACTTGCGGGGCCGTGGATCGGGCAAATTCTGGCGGATTTGGGGGCGGAGGTCATCAAGATCGAAAGTCCCGATGGCGATGACACGCGCACATGGGGGCCGCCATTTGTGCAGGCGACCGGGGCGGCGGCGTACTTTCATTCGACGAACCGGGGCAAGCAATCGGTCGTGCTGGATTTCCGCACCGGAGAGGGCCGCGCGGCGGCGGCGGCTCTGGCGGCTGAATCGGATGTGGTGATCGAGAATTTCAAGCTGGACGGGCTGGTGAAATACGGTCTCGACCATGCGAGCCTGATGTCTGCGAACCCGCGTCTTATCTATTGCTCGATCACCGGGTTCGGGCAGACCGGCCCTTATGCGGCGCGCGCGGGGTATGATTTTATCATTCAGGCGATGAGCGGGATGATGTCTGTCACCGGATCGCCGGATGACGAGCCGCAGAAAGCGGGGTACGCGGTATCGGATCTTGTGACCGGATTGTACGCGGTGATCGGGATTCAGGCGGCGTTGCGCGAGCGGGAGCAGACCGGATGCGGGCGTCATATCGATATGTCGCTGATGGATTCGAGCGTTGCCGTGCTGGCCAATCAGGCGATGAATTATCTGGTTTCAGGCAACAGCCCGAAGCGACTGGGCAATGCGCATCCGAATATCGTGCCGTATCAGGTGTTTGAGGTCACGGACGGGCATATCATCCTCGCCGTGGGCAATGACGGACAGTTTCAGCGCGCGTGTCAGGTGCTGGGCCTGCCGGAACTGGCGGAAGACGCGCGGTTTGAGAGCAATCCGCTGCGGGTGAAACACCGGGAAACCCTGATCCCGCAGATGATCCCCGCGTTGAAACGGTGGAAGAAATGGGCGCTGCTGGCAGCGTTGGAGGAGGCGGGCGTTCCGGCGGGGCCGATCAATACGGTGGGCGAGGTTTTTGACGATCCGCAAGTGCGCGCTCGCGGGCTGCAAATCTCGCATGAGACGCCGGACGGGCCGATTGTCGGGGTGCGGATGCCGATCCTGTTCGACGGACAGCCGATGATCGCCGAAAGGCCGGGGCCGAAGCTGGGCGCCGATACGGCGGCGGTTTTGGCGCGTTTGGAGCGCGGCAAGCCGGACGCTTGAACCGGACACCGCGCCCGCTACCTGACCCTGATGGATGATAAACTGAATGCCGAAGAGATTGAAACCGTTCTGAGACGCCTTGCGGATGTGATGCCCGGGCGCACGGCGGATTCGAAAGGGGCGAAAGGGCAGCCGGATGCGTTCCGGTCCTGCATTTCCTGTATGCTGTCCGCCCAAAGCCGCGATGCGAATACGGCGGCGGCGGCGGCCGCGCTTTTCAAGCTGGCGCAAACGCCGGAGGGAATGCTTGCGTTGAGCGACGCCCGGATTGTCGAGGCGATCAAGCCCTGCGGCCTTTATAATATGAAAGCCCGCAACCTGCGTAAATGCTGCGAGGCGCTGTTGGCCGAGCATGGCGGGGTGGTTCCTCACACGCGCGCGGGGTTGATGAGTCTGCCGGGGATTGGCCGCAAATGCGCGGATATTGTGCTTAGTTTCACCTTCGGCGAGGACGTGATCGCGGTCGATACGCATGTCCACCGGGTCTGTAACCGGATCGGCCTCGCGCGGGGCAAGACCGAGGCGAAGACGGCGGCGGATTTGGAGGCGCGATGCCCTGAATGGGCGCTGCGGGACGGCCATTTTTGGCTGTTGGAATTCGGCAAACGGATATGCGGCGCGCGCGCACCGAAATGTGAAAAATGCCCGATCAGTGATCTGTGCCGATGGTATCAGAACGAAAAATCTTGACAAATGTTCTTACTTAGTTCTATTTGATACCGACTTGGTATTGATAGAGGATTAAACTGACACTTTGGACTGGACGCTCGCCATAGACCGACACCGTGATGTGTTGCTGCGGATGCTCGCGCTGCTGTTGGCGGTGACGGGGAACGCGGTGATACCGAGGTGTGAGCGGACGGCGGCGTGGCGGGTTTTGCGCCCTGCCGAGGCGGCTGTGCGGCGGTTGATCGTTGTTGTAAAACAGGTTTTCGGGATTGAAGCCCGGATGGCTGCGCCGCGCGCTGCGCCTGTGATCGCGGGGGATATGCCGCGCGGGGCGGGGACTGGGATTCCGGCTTTTGCGATGTTCTATGCGCGCAAATCTTTCAAGCCGCGACGGCCCGCACGGGGCGAGCCGCGCATCCGGTTTTTCGATGATGTCGAGATTTTCGAGCCTGTGGTGATTGCCACGCCTGACGATATGGTCAACGCGGCCAGCCTGAACCGACGGCTGTTGGCGTTGCAGCGGGCGCTGGGTGATTTGCCGAAACAGGCGCGCAGGCTGGCGCGGTGGGAGGTGAAGCGGCAGGCGTCGCGCGCTGATACCGGCAAATATATCGCCCCGATCAGGCCGGGAACACCGCCCGGTCACAGGGCGCGGGGCAAGCATCCGGTGGATTTTGCCTTGAGGGAAT
>CALDZQ010000218.1 GCA_937944035.1 uncultured Neomegalonema sp.
AGCCAAAACTGATCTGGGGATACAAGGCAGAAAGCCAGATCGCCACTACACCGAGCCACGTACCTAACCCCCCCATCACTCAAGCCCCGCCATCGATGAGGGGGCAGGTGTTATGCTTGGTGCGTTTGATACATAATGCCGTGAAATCGCTCTAAATTCCGCCTTGCCGCGCCGCATCCCGCCAAGCGGTGAGACCATTCCCGATTCTCGTTTTACTGTTATTAATGTTCCGGAAGGTGTATCCGTTTCGCTTGAAATCCCTTCAGCGGAGCAAAAACTGATGGCCATCAAGTCCGACCACGCCTTTCGCGCGACCTCCAATCTCGGCCGTTCGACAGAGATGACCTATGGCGGCGCACTCAGTTTCCTCCGGCGGCGCTATACCCGCGATCTCGGCGGGGTTGATGTGGCGGTGACGGGCATTCCCTATGACGCCTCCGTCACCTACCGCCCCGGCTGCCGCCTCGGCCCGCAGGCCATCCGCGCGGCGTCGGTACAGCTGGCGGAATTGAAAGCGTTTCCGTGGGGGTTTGATCCGTTCGAGACGCTGGCCGTCACCGATTACGGCGATTGCTTTATCGACCCCCACCACCCCGCCGGCGTCCCCGCCTCCATCGAAGCCCACGCGGCGGAGATTATCGCCAGCGGCGCGAAGATGCTGTCACTGGGGGGCGATCACTTCGTCGCCTATCCGCTCATCAAAGCCCACGCCGCCAAATACGGCCCCCTCGCCCTGATCCAGTTCGACGCCCATTGCGATACATGGGAGGATGACGGAACCCGCCTCGACCACGGCACAATGTTCGCGCGCGGCGTGGCCGAGGGCATTATTGATCCGTCAAAATCGGTACAGATCGGCCTGCGCACCTATAATGACAGCGCGCACGGGTTCGAGATTCTGACCGCCCCGTGGGTGCATCGCAATGGCATCGACGCGGCGTTGGAGATCATCCACGCCCGCATCGGCGACACGCCGACCTACATCTCATTCGACATCGACGGGCTGGACCCCGCCTTTGCGCCCGGCACAGGAACCCCCGTTCCGGGCGGTCTGGCCTCATGGCAGGCGTTAGAGTTAATGCGCGGTCTGGGCGCGCTCGATCTGGTCGGGATGGATGTGGTCGAGGTCTCCCCCCCCTTCGACCACGCCGAGATCACAGCGCTTGCCGCCGCCCATGTCGCCCATGACTGGCTGTGCCTGCTGGCAGCGAAGAAGGGGGCGAAGGGGGTTGAGGTCGGGCGCGTCTGACCGCGAAACAAAAATGCCCCGCACAAAAAGCGCGGGGCAAAGCAACATCATACATTTCGCGACGCGCAAATCGCGCCGTTCCTTACTCGGATTTCGTCAATGTCGACAAACCGAGTGCTGAAGAGAACGGCGTCGGGTTGTCGCGCATTACAGAAGTGCGCAGGCGCGGCTTTTTAATCAATTTCATCCCCAGCAGGCTGGAAAACGGCGTCGGATTATCGCTCAACACGCGCTTGCCCTCTTTCGGCGGCTTGGTTGTGCGCCAGCCGAATTTAGACGAGATCGTCGAACTATCGACCTTCGCCCTGCCGCGCTGGTTTTTCGACAGCAGAGGGAAACCGAAGGGCGACATATAGCGCGACTCGGTCACGCCTTTTCCGGTCAGGAATTTCTTGTTGCCCTTGATGATGCTCGACTGCATCTCAGGGTTATCCTGCGCCGAGATATGCGCTTCTTGCGAAGCGAGACCCACATCAATAGCCTCAAACTTCTTGAGCGCGGTCATCGCGCGTCCGGCTGTACCAAACGGCGCGCGCACGGCGACCAGCGTATTCCCACCGGACATCTTATCGGCATAGGCCGCAACCGCATCCTCGCCCAAGCCAACATCCACCATCGCCTGACGCGCATCTCCGCCGCTGATCGCGCGGATCGCGTCTTCATCAATGCCATTCGCCTGAAGGGCGTTTGATGCTTCTGAAGCAACAGTATTATCGGCGAACAGCCTCGTAATCAGCGTAGTCATTGCTTGCCTCCTATGACCTTCCAGACAAAGGAATCGCGCGGGGCGATGTCTCTGCCAATTTTCCAAGCCGCAGCGGGAACACCACAGCCAGCGCGAGTATGAGCAGAACAATCTCAAGTCCGAAGACAACCAGATAGCCCGTTCCCGCTCCAAACCAATTCAAATCGGGAGTATTCACGATAACATCGCGAATTACTCCGCCAAGCGCGATTGCGATACCGGCTGATGTCGCCTGCACCGCGCCCCACGCACCCAGCGCGAGTCCGGTCTGTTCTTTCGGCGCCATCCGCATCGTTGCGGTCAGCGTGCCGTGGCTGAACAATCCGGCCCCGAAGCCCGTCAGCAAAACCCCTGCGATGAACAGCGCATAGCTTTGCCCTGCCGACGAAAGTATGATCGCCCCGAAAGCGGGGATGCCGACCAACGCACCGTACCAGACCATCGCCAGCGGATCACCCCCACGGCTGAGGATGCGCGACGCCAGCCCGAACCCGATGATCCCGCCCAGCGCCATAGTCCCTGTTAATTTCGTCGTCTCCCCGACGGTCATGCCCAAGACCTGCCCGCCATACGGCTCCAGCAACACATCGGCCATGCCAAAGCCCGCCGTGCCAAGCCCGATCACAATCAATCGGCGCAGCGCGTTCTTGCCTTTGATAAACATGCGCCACGCTTCACCGAATTCCGGTTGCGGGATCGCCGCCATCGCCCGGCTCCGGTCGCGGGATTCCTGCTTCCAAACCGCGAAGACGTTGACGAAGATCGTCACAACCGCCGCCCCCTGGATCACCTGAACCAGCCGCCCCGGCGTATAATTCTCCAGCAGCGCGCCAAACACGACCGCGCTCACTCCCATGCCAACCAACAGCATCACGTACATCAGGCCGACGACGTTCGGCTGATCCTCCGGCGGGACAAGGTCCGTCGCCAGCGCCAAACCAACCGTCTGCACCATATGCACACCGGCGCCCACCAAAAGGAACGCCAACGCGGCGGAGCTGTACCCTATCCATCGCGGCGCATCATGCGCTTCGCCAAATCCCGACAGCACCAGCAAGGCGAACGGCATAATAGCAAAGCCGCCGAATTGCAGCATCGTGCCCTTCCAGATATACGGAATCCGCCGCCACCCCAGCGCCGAACGGTGCGTATCGGACCGATACCCGATCAACGCGCGAAAAGGGGCAAAGACAAGCGGCAGGGCCAACATAATGCTGACCAGCGAGGCGGGCACTTCCAGTTCGACAATCATCACCCGATTGAGTGTGCCGACCAACAGAACCAGCGCCATACCGACCGTAACCTGAAACAGCGATAAGCGCAGCAAACGGCCCAGCGGCAAATCCTCAGACGCCACATCTGCGAAGGGCAGATATTTCGGCGCAAGATTTGCGAGCTTTGTAAGCGCAAATTGGCGGTATCGCTTAATCACGAGCAGCCTCAGGTTCGGATAAGATATTCAAGGCAGCCGCCGGGGCGGCAACCCTGTATGTCAAATTCCGCCGTCACTCTACAAGCGGCGCGGATGCCATCGTCACAGGCGCATCAAAGATCACGCGGCCCGTGCGGCCATCAGGAAGCACAATAAAGGCTTCGCCTGAATCAAGGCTCGCAGCGATCGAATTCGTTGCGCTGGCGGTCTGAATAGCGGAATCCGCATCAACAGCGGCCATCTCGCCCGTCATTTCCTGACCGGAAAAGAACTGCGCCACAAAAGCGGAATTCTTCATCACGGACGTATGAACGATAAGCGACGTTGTAGCGACGCCGATGAAAAACAGTGGGATGCCGACCGTTGGGTTTACGACCGTCCACATTCTTGCGTTGTTCATTGTGCTACTCCCTTATCCGAGCCAAGGTGTTGCAACAGCAACCAGAAGGTGCGCCACGAGTGCAATCGCACCGAAGACACGCGTGCCGTCGATGAGTTGACTGTGAACTTCTTCTGATTCTGCGATTGTCAGGCCGGTTGGCCAAACTTTATCTGGATCATCTGTCATGGTTTTCTTCCTCCGTGTCCTTCAGAAACGTATCGGTTTCCCGATAGCGTCCTCTCCACATGGCGGGTGTTGAGTGACGCTCCGAAGTGGTTAATCAACATCGCCAGAGACAAAATGTCACACTTGAATGGCACTGTCAAATGTCAATCCCGCTTTACACCCATTCTCACGGATAAAATTTTCCAAACATAATAAAAAATTTATAAACTATTTAAAAACAATGACTTAACTGATTTTTGACTTAAAAGTCTCAACCATCGAACCCCCGCCATTATGCACAAGCGCGGTTTAATGTCACATACAAGACACAGCGTCCTTCGGCCTCTTGTCCCGGAAAGCGCACAGAGAGACTCAGTATGGCCCGCCCGACCTGTGGTCCGGTAATCCGTTGCAAGAAACTCTACTTTGCCGCGTACCCGGTCATCTCCAAATACCCCACGCCGCCATGCGATCCGGCAACGCGGATCGGCCCCTCCCAATAGGGGAACAACGTCTCGTTCCAGCTGCCGGTATTTACAGCCGCCACCGTCACGTCCAGCTCCCGCGCGGCCACTTGCAACCGCCAGCGTGTCGGTATTTCACGACCCGCGACCTGTGATGTCTCCAGCGGCGTCATGGTGATCGTATCAGGGGCCAATGCCGTGCTCTGCCCGTCCGGCGTGATCCAGTTGCCCGCGAAATAATCCGCCCCCTCCGCGTGGCGCAGACGGAACAACATGACCTTCTCCCCCGTCTCCAGATGCAGCGAGAACCAGTCCCACCCCTCCTGATCGGCGGCCAGCGGCTGCGAACTCCATTCACGATCCATCCAAGCGGGGCCGGATACCGCCACCGCTTCGCCCTCAACCGTAATCGTCCCTGAGGCATCGAAAAACGGCTGGCTCACATAATACGACGCCTGCCCGCGATCCGATTTGCGGCTGAATCCACCCTCCCCTTGCAGCACCATAGGCGCATCGGTCGCAAGCGTCAGATCATAGGCGAAATCCGCCCCGCCCGCGCGCAGGCGCAACGGCGCGAACCCCGCGCCCGTACTTTCGAGCGCGCTATCGTCGATCCACGCGCTGAACGGCTCTGCGGTGACGCCCGCCTGCCCGATGCCCCCGCGCGCAAGGCTCTCGCTGTGGTAATGCCCCGTTGGCGTGGTCAGCGCGGCGTGGCCCATCCAGAATTGTTGCGACTCCCAGCCCTCCCGCTGCGGGCCGGGGGCGGCGGCTTGGCGGAACAGGGTCCACTGCACCCCGTAATCCGTGCCGCGCGCATCCTTGAGATTGGCGGTCAGATACCACCACTCAATCCGGTACTCAGGATGCGCGCCGTGGTCTTGCGGAAACGTGATTTCCCGCCCCGGCGTGACCCGCGCAAAGCCTGTGCCGTCGCTGCCCAGCCCCGCGAAGCCCTGCGGGGTGGCGGGGGTGGTGATGAGGGTGGTCGCGAACAACAACCCGGCGGCAGCCCGCTTTTGCCATCTCATCAAATCTCATCCAGACGGCGTTCAATGTCCATGCGCCTGTGCAGGACGCGGATAATCTCAATCACCCCATCAGGCAGAACTTTATAGCAGATCAGATGCGAACCTGCCGGAGCGCCGCGATAGCCTTCACGAACATGGCTGAGACTGCGTCCACTCATATCACCTGAAACCAACGCCAAGATTGCTTGCTCAATCTTCCGCGCATAACTGATGGCTTGCGCCTGATCCCAGCGCTCAACCGTGTAATCCCAAATGCTTTCAATATCCGCTTGCGTGGCGGGCGAGAGGATAAACCCGCTCATTCCTAAACTTTCGGGCTTGTCTTGCGGGCAATGAAAGCGTCGAAATCAAACGGCTCCGACGGGCCGCTTTCCCCGCCCTCAATCAAAGCCGCCCGTAACGCGGCCAGCTTTGTCTCGTGATCTTGCAACAGCCGCAATCCTGCCCGCACCACTTCGCTTGCAGAACCATAACGCCCTTGAGAGACTTGTCCTTCGACAAAGTTGTCAAGATTGTCGCCCAAGCTGACGGATGTGTTTCTCATATTTATCACTCCTCAGTTACCTATATCTACCAAATACAGGTAACATATGCAATCACCGCTCATCCGTAAACACCTTCACCAATCGCACCGGAGGCATCCGGCGCAGGGTCCACACCGGCCACGCCGCCGCAATCGCCGCCGTCAGCAGCGCCAGCCCGATCAGCGCCAGCCACTGCATCGGGAACAGGTGAAACGGCAGCCGCCAGCCGAACGCCTGCACATTAACCACCGCCACCAGACACCACGCCACCGCCAGCCCCAGCGGCACGGCCAGCAGCGCGGTGAACAGGGCCAGTGCCAACGTTTTCAGCATCTCGATCCACGCCAAACCCCGCCGCGTCACGCCCCCCGCCCAGAGCGGCGCAAGCTGTGGCAGGCGCATCTCGGACAGGGTTAGAAGGCTCATAAACAGCGCAAATCCCGCGACAAGCATCGTCAGCACATTGAGCGCGGCGGTCACAGCAAAGGTCTTCTCGAATATCCCCTTGGAGAACGCCTTCAGCCCCGCCTGATCGATGAGCTGAGTGTCACCCAAGCCGAATTCGCCCCGCATCGCCTCTATCAGCGCCGGAACCGACGCCCGCGCGGTGCGGATGCCGTAGCCGCCGCTTTGCGCGCCTGGAAAATACGGCTCCATCGCGGTAATATCTGCGCTTATCTGGCCCTTCGGATTGCCGTAGTCGGGATAAACCCCGCCCACCGTCACCGCCCAGCCGCGCAGGTTGAGCGTATCGCCCACGCTCAGGTCCATGCGGCGCGACAGTTGTTCGCTGACCAGCACCGCCCCGCCCGCGACCATCTTGGCCCACACACCGTCCACCACTGTGATAAACGGCCAGTTATCGCGATAGGTTGCGTGATCGATATGCCCGACCACCTCCACCGGCAACCCGTCCAGCCGCAGCGTCGCACGCACCGTGGGCAGCACGGCATCCACATCATCGCGCGCCGCCAGCCAGCGCGTGATCTGCTGACCTTGGGCATCGCCGGCGGTGTTGAAATAAATCTCGGATACAAGCCGCTGATCCAGCCATGTGGTGAAGGTGTCGCGGAACCCGTTCACCATCGTCCCGACGCCGATATTCGCCCCCAGCGCCAGCAAAAGCGCCATCAACGCCATCGACAGGCCCGACAGTTGTTGCTGCGCATCGGCCCAAAACCACTGCGCCAGCGGCCCCTTCGCAAACCGCTGCCCCAGCCCCAGCACCACGCTCAGCACAGGCGGCAACAGCAACGCCGCCCCCAGCAACAGCGCCGCGAGGCCCGCGAATCCGACCACCAGCCCGCTGCCGAACCCGAACAGTACAGCCGCCAACCCCAGCAACCCCAGCGCCAGCACCCCTTGCGCCCGCAGCCACCCGCGCTGCGCCTCGCGCCACGCATAGCGTTTCGCGGAGGCAAGGGGCGGCATCCGGTACGCCTTCAGCAGCGAATACCCCGCCGCCGCCAGCGCGCCGATCACACTGATCGCAATCCCCGCAATCCACCATGACGGCTGCAACGACAGCGTCCCCGGCACATCCGCGCCATACAGCCCGCCCAAACTCGCCGCCACATCCGGCATCAGGGCGGAGGCGATGAAGTAGCCGCCGATAACCCCAGCAATCCCCGCCAGCAGCGACAGCGTCAGTAACTCGCCCAACAGCACCAGCGTCAGCATCCGTGCCGACACCCCCAGCGCCCGCAACGTGCGCAGCATCGGCAGGCGTTGCTCGAACGCCAGCGCAATCGCGGAATGGACGATGAAGAGGCCGACCAGAAACGCCAGCAACCCGAATGCGGTCAGGTTCAGGTGAAAACTGTCCGTCAGGCGGTCCAGATCACCCTGCACGTCGCTCGACACCCGCTCCAGCGGCACACCCTCCGGCATCCCGCCCGCAGGCTGCGCCGCGTCAGGATCAACCAACAGCCGCGAGACCATGCCCCCCGCATCCAGCAGGCGCTGAGCCGCGCCAATATCCGTGACGATCATCCCCGGCGCCAGCCCCTCTTGCGCCGTCAACGGCGGCAGGGCGCGCCCGTCTTCACTCGCAGGCCGCGCCCCGGCCTCGCCCAATTCGGCCAGAGTCTTCGGCGCGACCAGCGACAGGTAAGGCGGCGTCAGAAACCCCTCAAACCCGCCAACACCCCCGTCACCCCCTGTCACCGAGGCGGCGGGCGGCATCGTCAGCGGCTCGACCCCCAGCACGCGGATGCCGCGCCCGTCGACCCGCACACGCCCCTCCAGCACAGGGGATACCTTCCACCCCGCCCGGCGCAGCGTGACGAACGCGTCTTGCGAAAACAATGCCCCGTCCGCCCGCGCAAGGCTCGGAACCTGATTGCCGCCCAGCATCTGCGCGGCGCGGTCATAGCTGTCCCGCGCCTGCGCATTCAACGCCTGCACCCCGCTCCACAGGGCGGTGGCGATCATCAGGCCGGAGACCAGCGCAAACAACTGCAACGGCTTACGCCGCCAATGGCTCATCAACGCGCGCAAGGTGTGCAGGGCGCGGGCGGTGATGCCACCGGAAGTATCGGGAGGGGAATTGTCGGAGATCATACGCCACAAAATGCGATCAACAGTTCGCAAGTAAAGCACAACCTTGAGAATCCGCACCGGAAAGGCTATTATAACGCGATGGACGGCGCAAAGGACATCACGCCCGAAATCGGGCTTTACGACACTGACTTCGCCGCATGGTCGGCGCGGCAAGGTCTTGCGTTGCGCGCGGGGGATTGGTCGGCGGTCGATTGGCCGAATGTGATTGAGGAGATCGAAAGTTTGGGACGCGCCCAGATCAGCGCCCTGCGCTCCACAATCAGTCTTATTCTCGAACACCGCTTAAAACTCGACCACGGCCTTAACCGGGAGCCGGAGCGGCAATGGACGCTCACGGTAAAGACCCAGCAACGCCATGCCGCCAAACTCTTGCGCGACAATCCAAGCTTGCGCCGCATGGTCAGCACGATGATCGGCGAAGAATATGCCGACGCCCGCGCGGCGGCTCTGGATTCATTCGAAGCCTATGAGCCGCATCGGCTGACAGCGTATGAAGCCGCCCTTCCCGTGGTCTGCGCTTACGAAGAAAACGACATCCTTTAGCGTTACACCAACCGCCCCTGCACCAGCGTCTCACACCGCGCCAGCATCCCCGCCAGGCGCGGCGAGTGTGTGACCATCAGCAAGGTACATCCCGTCCGCGCGACCAGATCAAGCGCCAGCCGCATCACCGCGTCGCCGCTCTCCCCGTCCAGATTCCCCGTCGGCTCATCGGCCAAAATCAATTCCGGCTTCACCGCAAAAGTCCGCCCGATCGCCACCCGCTGCTGCTGTCCGCCGGACAGCTGTTCAGGATAACGGCCCAGCAAAGCCCCAAGGCCCAGCCGCTCGACCAGTTCATCTTGCCAGACCGCATCAAACCGCCCGGAAAGCTGCGCCTGAAACGCCAGATTGGCCGCCACGCTGAGGCTGGGGATCAGGTTGAATTGTTGGAACACCAACCCGATCCGCGCCCGTCGCAGCATCGCCCGCCCGGCATCATCCATCCCTGTAATCGCCAGATCACCCAGCCGGATTTCCCCGCCATCCGCATGATCCAGCCCCGCAACCAGATGCAGCAACGTACTCTTGCCGCTGCCCGATTCACCCATCAGCGCG
>CALDZQ010000219.1 GCA_937944035.1 uncultured Neomegalonema sp.
CTGACCACCCCCGCAATCGCCGCGCTTTTCGCACTCGGTTTGGGCGTGTTGCTGACCGGAGGGCTGCACGAGGACGGCCTCGCCGATTTCGCGGACGGCGCGGGCGGCGGGCGCGACCGCACCCATGCGCTCGCCATTATGAAGGACAGCCATTTGGGCAGCTACGGCGTCCTCGCCCTGATCTTTTGCATCGCACTCAAGGTGTTGAGCGTCAGCGCGCTGGCCCCGATGACCGCGCTCGTCGCCCTGATCGCCGCTCATGGCCTCAGCCGCGCGAGCCTGTTCCTCACCGTCAAATGGCTCGGTTACGCCCGCCCCGAAGACGAGGGCAAAGTCGCCCCGATCTCCCGCGTTGCCACCACCGGCTCATGGGTCCGCCTTGCCCTGATGAGCTTCATCGCCATCGCCCCGCTGGTCGGTCTCGCCAGCGCGCAAGGGCAGATCGGCACGGCCGTCACCGCCCTCGCCTTGGCTGTGGTCGCGACGATCTGGATCGTCCTGCACATGCGCCGCGCGCTTGGCGGCTGGACCGGAGACGCCCTCGGCGCGCAACAACAAGTCTTTGAAACCGCGTTCCTTTTGGGGGTCAGCGGATGGACATTCATCTGATCCGCCACCCCCGCACCATCGCCCCGCGCGGAACCTGCTACGGCGCATCAGACATCGCCGCAGACCCTGAGATTTTAGAGGCCGACGCCGCCCGCCTCGCACCGACCCTGCCCGAAAACGCCCGCTTCCTCAGCAGCCCGATGACCCGCGCCCACAGCCTCGCAAACCGCCTAGCGGGCCAGCCGGTCCCCACCGATCAACGGCTTGTCGAGTTGAATTTCGGCGCGTGGGAGAACCGTCTCTGGTCAGACATCCCGCGCGCCGAGATCGACGCATGGGCGGCGGATACCGGCGGCTACACCCCGCCGGATGGCGAGTCCGTCAACACCCTCGCCGCCCGCGTCATCGACTGGTGGAACGGTATTGAGATCACCGAAACGCCCCTCGTCGTCGTCACCCACGGCGGCCCCTTGCGCGTCATCGCCACCCATATCCTGGGCGCGCCCCCCGCCAACAGCATGGCCCTGGACATCAGCTGGGGAGGCCGCGCCCTCGTAACGCGAAACGCGCAAAGCACGATCCTGAAAGGCTGGAATCTGCGCTAATTCTCTGTTTTTGAGTGATTTCCGCGCCAGGATATAAAATCCTCCGCCCACCTTATGTGGATTCCACAAACTGATCCGGCAAAACCGCCACATGCAGCCAGTAACCGAGCACCGATTTGGCCACATCCATGAACGCCGCATCGGAGTCGGGCTTACGGATACAGGACGCCCCGCCCAGTGCATAAAATTCCTCAACCGCCTCCGCTTCCTCCAGAAAGCCAACCCCGGCAACCGGAATGCGCCGCCAAAAGCCGTTGTTTTTCAGCAGTAAAAGATTTTGCCGCCAATGCGACCGCTTCACATCAAGATTCAGCACGATCGCATTCGGATACGTAATCCGGGCATGTTCTGACATTTCCGCCAGAACCGTGTCCTCAATCGAACCGATGCCGTCAATGTACCGGATACGCGCTTCCGCCTTGAGCGCAGCGGATGATGCGGCGAACAGAGAACATTCCAGTTCTGAAAATGAAACCAGAATTATCATAAACGCCCCACACACCTATTCAGTTGCTGCGGCGTATATATAATCCTTGAATTAAAACCTAATTTCACCCGACTTATCCATAACGAACAACCGTCGCCAATCCCGCGCTCCCCGCGCCCAGTATCGACCCGATCTCGTCAGGCAGCGCGGAAAACCCCACCTCCCGCGTAATCAGATGCTCGAACCGCTCATCCCGCAGCAGGTCCAGCGCCTTCGAGAGCCGCCGGTGATACGACCACCGCGCCCGCCTGCCCGCCGCCACATGGCCCACCTGAGAACTGATAATCCGCAATCGCTGGCTGTGAAACGCCCCGCCCAGCGGCATTGAGGGCCGCGCATCGCCATACCAGCTCAGCTCAACCAGCGTCCCCTCAAACCCCACGGCCCCCAGCGCCGTCTCCAGCCCTGCTTCAGACGCGGAGGTATGAAACACCACATCGCACCCTTCCGGCGCATCCTCCGGCGCACAGAATGACACCCCCATATGTCCGGCCAGCGCCCCCCGCGCCGGATCAATATCCACCAGCGTCACCTCGCACCCCGGAATCCGCCCGCACAGTCCCGCCACCAGACCGCCCAGCACACCGCCACCGACAACGGCCACACGATCCCCCGGCCCCGCGCCGCTGTCCCACAGCGCATTCAGCGCCGTCTCCATATTCGCAGCCAGCGTCGCCCGTCGCGGAGGCAAGCCCTCCGGCACAGCCACCGCCATCTCCACCGGCACATCAAACCGCGTCTGATGCGGAAACAGCGAGAACACCGCCCGCCCCAGCCATTCGTTCGGCCCCTCCTCGACCACACCGACATTGGCGTAGCCGTAGACCACCGGAAACGGAAAATCCCCGGTCTGAAACGGCGCGCGCATCCGCTCGTATTCGGATTCGGGCACGCGCCCCTCATAGATCAACCGCTCCGTCCCGCGACTGATCGCAGACCAGACGGTACGCACACGCAATCCGCACGATTCCGTGAAAAGTGGCAATTTGACTGGAACCAACCGTGTTTCAGAGAGATTGGTATATTGCAGAGCGTGGTCCAAAACTGGCCTCGTTTATGACTATGACGGTCGAACAGCGGCATCGGGGCGGATGCTGAGATCAGTTAATCGGGGTACAGGTCCAAATGACAGACCAAATCGAACCGGCATCATTGGGCGCACCCGTCCTGCCCGCACCACGCGCGGCAAACTCCGGTGAATTGAGCACCCCCGCCGGTTTGCAATCGCGTAAAACACTGTTCCGGCGCCGCGTTGTTATGTTGGGCATCTGCGCCGTAACCCTCGCGCTCGTGCTCTGGGGCGTCAGCACAGTGTTCTCGGCAGACGGATTGGATGGTCTGGAACTGGCCATCATCGCCTCCATCGCGCTCAGCGCCCCGTGGACCATTCTCGGCTTCTGGAACGCCCTGCTCGGCCTTGCGCTTGTGCGGTCCGAGCAACGCATCACCAGCGAAGTCGCCCCCTTTGCCGTGGCGCTGAAAGACGACACCCCCATCCGCTCCCGTATCGCCGTGGCAATGGCCGTGCGCAACGAAGACCCCGCCCGCGCGTTCGATCGCCTTATCGCCATCCGGCGCAGCCTCGACGGGACAGGTTACGGCAGCCATTTCGACCTCCACATTATCAGCGACACCAACCTCCCCGATGTCGCACAGGCCGAAGAAGCGCTGTTCGCCGCCAACCGCACCGCCCTGAACGGGAAAGGTGTGGCCGGATACCGCCGCCGCACCTCGAACGAGGGCTACAAAGCGGGCAATGTCTGGCAATTCCTGCAAGAGCGCGGCGACGACTACCCGCTCTTCGTCCCCCTCGACGCCGACAGCATCATGTCCGGCGACGCCATCTTGAAGATGGTCCGCATTGCCGAGGCCAATCCCCGTATCGGCATCCTGCAAAGCCTCGCCGTCGGCGCGCCTGCGAACAGCGCGTTCGGGCGCATCTTCCAATTCGGTATGCGCCACGGAATGCGCGCCTTCACCCTCGGCAGCGCGTGGTGGCAAGGCGATTGCGGGCCGTTCTGGGGCCATAACGCGGTCATTCGCACAAAGGCATTCAAAGAAAACTGCGCCCTGCCAAAACTGCGCGGCAAGCCCCCTCTGGGCGGCGACATCCTCTCGCATGACCAACTCGAAGCAACCCTGATGTGCCGCGCGGATTACGAGGTTCGCGTTCTGCCGATCGAATCCGAAAGCTATGAGGAAAACCCCGTCACCATCCTCGACTTCATCACCCGCGAGCAGCGCTGGTGTAACGGCAATATGCAGTATTGGCAGCTTTTGGGCATGAAGGGTCTCAAACCCACCAGCCGCTTCCAGCTGATCCAAGCCATCATGATGTATCTCAGCGCCCCGGCGTGGATGGTCCTCACGGCTCTCGGCGCGGTCAAAGCCATTGTAGACCCCACCGCCACCTTCAACGCGCCCCTCGCCATCACCCTGTTCGTCATCATGGTCGGCATGAGTTTGGCCCCGAAAATCGTCGGCGCGCTGCATGTGGTACTCGAAAAAGGCGGCATGAAGCGCTACGGCGGCGCGCGGCGGTTCTGGGCGGGCATGGCCATCGAGCTTGTCTTCTCCGTCCTCATGGCCCCGGTCGTCGCGTTCCAGCTGACCGTCTTCCTCATCGGCCTGCTGATGGGCCGCAAAGTCGGGTGGAGCGGTCAGATCCGCGATGCCTACGGCCTCGAATGGCGCACCGCATTCCGGGCGCTGTGGCCGCAGATGGTGTTCGGCAGCCTTGTGCTTGCGGCCCTCGCGATCTTTACCCCGAATGCCGTTTGGTGGGCGCTTCCGGTGATTGCCGGATTGCTTCTGGCCGTTCCCTTCGCGGTGCTTACCGCTTCTCCCGCTCTGGGCCGCTGGCTCACCGCCCGCCGCCTGTGCGCCACACCCGAAGAGTTCACCCCGCCGACCCTGTTCGCCCTGATGGACGAACCCGCGCGCAATCAGGATTTGGCCGCGTAATGTTTGGCAGGGCAATCGCCCTCGCGGCCCTGCTGCTGCCCACGCCAACGCTCGCCTGCGGCAGTGACACCGATTGCTCCATCGCGGGGGGCACATACCGCATAGCCCCGCCCGCCAATGCTGAAACACCCGCCCCCGCGCTGATCTTCCTGCACGGTTGGAAAGGCACGGCACAAGGCGTCATCGGCAACAAGAAACTGCGCAAGCAGCTCGATGATCTCGGCATCGCCCTTGTCGCCCCCCAAGGCGAGGGCCGCACATGGTCCTACCCCGGCTCCCCCAGCCACTATCGCGACGAGTTCGCCTTCTTTGACGCCCTGCGCACCGATCTGATCGGGAAACACAATATCGATCCGGACAAAATCTACGTCTCCGGCTTCTCGATGGGCGGATCGATGGTCTGGAATCTGGCCTGTCAGCGCGGCTCGGACTACGCGGCGTTCCTGCCCTTCGCGGGCGCGTTCTGGACCCCGCTGCCACAGACATGCGCCGACCCGACCGCCATCCTGCTGCACACCCACGGCACATCAGACACCGTGGTCCCCATCGCCGGACGCGCCATCGGCAACAGTTACAGGCAAGGCGACGCGTGGAAAAGTTTCGCCGTTCTGCGTGCCTCGTCCCCCGACCCGCTGACCGAAACCACCTGCGAGGCGCTGACAACCTGCACCCGCTGGAGCGATGCCGACACCCGTTTCGAGTTCCGCGAACACCCCGGCGGCCACCGCTGGAGCGCCGATTGGCTGGCCGCAATGCTGCGCGAAATCAGCCCGCGCTCTTAACGCTCGACGCCCCGTCCGCATCAAACACAGAAAACCGCTGCACCGTGTCCGGCAGCGCCTCAAACAGCGGCCATTCAGTGCCCGTCATCCACGCCTGCGCGCCCAGCCCCGCAATCTCCGCGAACAGCGCCTCGCGCCGTGTCGCATCGAAATGCGCGGCGATTTCATCCAGCAACAAAATCGGCGGCGCGCCCGTCCCCGCATGGATTGCCCGCGCATTGGCCAGCAGCAGGCTCACCAGCAACGCCTTTTGCTCTCCGGTCGAACAATCGGCGGCGGGCGCGTTTTTGCTGGCATAGCGCACCGCCAGATCACTGCGATGCGGCCCCACCAGAGTCCGCCCCGCCTGCGCATCACGCCCCCGCTCATCCGCCAGCAAGCGGGCATAGGTCTCCACACCGTTGCTTCCTTCCAGCACAGCGTTGAAACCGCCTTCAATAACGGCTTCAGCACGCGGAAACGCGCCTTGATCACCGCCCTGCGCCGCCAGCAGCGCATCCAACGCCTGCTGCCGCGCCAGCGCGAGCGCAACGCCGGCCTCCGCCATATGCCCCTCCAGCGCACCCAGCCAGCGCGCATCCGTGACACCGTCTTTCAACAAGCGGTTCCGCTCCCGCATCGCCTTTTCAAACCGCACCGTGGCAGCCGCGTGACCGGGGTTCAGCGACAGCGTCATCCGGTCCAGGAACCGCCGCCGCTCCGCCGGACCCTCCACAAACACCCGATCCAGCGCAGGCGTCAGCCACAGCACCCGCGCGACACTGCCCAGCGACAGCACAGACGCCGCCTTACCGTCGCGTTTGGCCACCCGCTTGCCGCTGTCATCCGCTCCGGTCCACAGCTCAACCGGATCAAGCCGCGTGGCCAGCGTCGCCGTCACCGCCCAGCCGATTTCCTCAGGCTTGCGCGCAAAATCCCCCGGCGCGGCCCGCCGCAGCCCCCGCCCCGGCGACAGCAGCGATACCGCCTCTAAAATATTCGTCTTCCCCGCCCCGTTCGCCCCCGCAAGCGCGATAATCCCCGGCTGCAAATCCAAATCCAGCCGCGCGTAGGAGCGGAATGCGATCATGCGCAAATGTGTCAGGGCAAGCGTCATATTCCTTCACTAACGCCAAAAATCGCTTCCGTCAGGGATATTTCGGCTCCAG
>CALDZQ010000220.1 GCA_937944035.1 uncultured Neomegalonema sp.
GCCGTGCGTCTCCTCTATCACCGGATCGTAGCGGATCAGGCTTTCCCATTGGAGTTGAAGGTTCCAAACACGCAGACGCGCGCCGCTATGGCCGAAGCAGACGAGATGATCGGCAAACGTTCCACACGTTTCGGGTCTGCGGAAGAGATGCTCGATTCCCTTGAAGAATAAGGACCAAAAGCGTGCAAGCACTCCGAGAGCCTGCGACTATACCAAACAGTTCCATAAGGACCGGCAACGGCTGGACCGCACGGGCCGTTTTGACATGGGATGCCTCAAGCAAGTGATCTTGCTGCTCATCGCCGACGACGCACCGCTTGGCCCCGAATGGAAAGCCCATCCCCTTACAGGGGATTGGGCAAACCACCTCGAATGCCAAGTCGGCGGCGATTTTCTCTTGATCTATAAAGTGGATGATACTGTGGGGAAAAGCGGTACGGTCGTCTTTGTCCGCACAGGAACCCATGCTGATCTATTCCGTGAATGAACCTGCTTTTCCGGAACCCTCTCGCTTCGGGAGAGGGCAGGGTGAGGGGCTTTCAAAGCCAAACATGGACTTCGCGTCTTTTCGCATCATTTAAAGCCGGATATAACCGGAGCGCCCCATGACCCTGACCACCATCATCGCCGTCCTTGTCACCACAATCGTCTTCCTCGGCCTCGACGCCATCTGGCTCAAAGCGGTGATCGGCCCCTTCTTCCGCGAGCGCATCGGCCATCTGATGCTCGAAGACCCCAAGCTGGGCGTCGCGGCGGGGTTTTACATCTTCTACGCCATCGGCATCGTCTATTTCGCCGTCATGCCGGGCCTCGCCGCCGGAGACATCAGGCTCGCCCTGTTCAACGGCGCGTTTCTCGGTCTGATCGGCTACGGCACATACGAGTTTACCAGCATGGCGATTATGAAAGAGTGGCAATGGTCGATGCTCACCCTTGATGTCGGCTGGGGCATCTTCGTCAGCGCTGCCGCCGCCGCCGCAGGCTATTACGCCGCCAGCGCGGTTTCGGGGTAAGCCCGCCTCAGAACCCGTAAATACGCAGGTTTCGCTCACCCCTTTTCAACGCGTTCAGACATGGCGTGTCGGCTCAAGGACAGGTTGCGCTCAACGGTTTCCCGCATTTGCTCAGGCAGCAGCCCGTCGGCGAGTAGCGCTTCATTCAGCCTGATCGCGGCCTCATGCGCCCCCATATAATACCCGGCCACCGCCGCCTCCAGCTTTGCGCGCCAGTCATAGACATCGCCTTCGATGAACAGGATAAAGCCGTCATCGCGCCCCGTCCGGGCGGCTTTCTCCAAAAACAGCCAGGCATTCGCCCACTCGTGACGCTTTGAATAATACATCCCCATTTCATACAGCGGCTCGGCCCGTTGCGGTGTATGATTATGCGCCGCCAGATACGCCACGAGACATTCCGGCCACGGATCATCCCGGAACACCTTCAGCCGCGCGATCTGGTACAGCGAGACGAACACCTCCTCGCTCCACCCGCCCATTTCGGCCCGCCGCCGATAGTGCCGCATGGCCAAATCGAAATCCTCGGCATCGCGGTATGACTGGGCCAGATAAAAGACGTTGCGTGTATTGCCCGGCTCCTCCAGCAGCGCCGCTTCCAGCATCAACGCATCGCGTCGGTACAACAGCGGATCACGTGACCGCGCGCCCTCACGCGGTGACAGGATCGTAACCCCGTCCAGCTTGTGTGCGTGCCAGCCGTTGGGCGTGTCCAGATGCTCATGCACCGCGCCTTCCCAATGCCAGCCCGGCCCGCTGCGTACCAGATTCATCACCCGATACCGCCGCGCCCCGCGCTTTTTATAGATCAGATAAGCGTCGGCGCTCAGCCCGTCCCAACTGAACCCGTCCTCCCATTCGAGGATTTCGTCCGCGTCAATCGTCAGTACATAATCAGCCTTGCCCTCGGCCAGCGCAATCGCCTCCGAGCGGTTGCTCCCGAAGTTTTTCCAGGGCCGTTCGTGCAATTCGCCCGGCAGATCAGCCATCGTCCGCCGGATAATCTCCTGCGTCCCGTCACTGCTGCCGGTATCGACGATCACCCAGTGATCGATCATCGGTTTCACATGCGAGAGACACCGCTCGATCACATGCGCCTCGTCCTTGACGATCATATTCAAACAGACCGTCGGCGTATCCTTCCCCAGCACCGACCCCTCCCTCAATAAACAAAATCGCTGAAAACTTTAAACCGGGAAATCAGCTTTTCAAGCCGGTGGAACGCCGTTCGCCGTCAGAAAAAAGTGAACAAAGCAGCATTTTTCTGTTGACCGCCCGCTCATTCGCCGATATAGAACATAATAGAAACTATATCTGTCCATGATGGTTTCGATCCAACCTGCCACCTCACCCCGCATGGTCAGCCCATGCGGGGCTTTTTTTGGCGCGGTCATTCACCAGCCGTAGCCTGTCCTCGCAGAGGTGGAGCGACTATCACCCACAGCAAAATTTCCCCTCAAGCGAACGATTTTCCTGTTCGCGCGCTCCGACACCCACTACAGAACATAATAGAAACAATAGGACCAAAACCACCCATGCCCACACCCTCCACCGACAGCCAATCCGCCCCTGACGTTAAATCAGCCCTCACCGGATTCGCCGCCGATTTTCGCGGTTTCCGCACCGATCTTGAGCGCCGCCTCGCCGAGCAATCCACCCGCCTTGACGCCCTCGACCGCAAGGCCATCGCCGCCGCCCGCCCCGCGCTCTCCGCCACCCGCGCCGACCCGGCCAGCCCGCACCAGAAAGCCTTCGCGGCTTATGTCCGCCAGGGCGATGAAGACCGCGTTCGCCATCTCGATCTTGAGGAAAAAGCCCTCACCACCGCCGTCGCCGCCGAGGGTGGCGTCCTCGTCGATCCGCAAACCGCCACCCGCATCGAAACCGTCCTGCGCGCCAGCTCGTCCTTGCGCAGCGTCGCCCGCATCGTCCAGGTCGAGGCCACCGCCTATGACGCCCTCGTCGATCACACCGAAATGGGCGCGGCATGGATCACCGAATCCTCCGCCATCAGTGAAACCGCCACCCCGAATATCGACCGCATCTCGATCCCCCTGCACGAGTTGAGCGCCACCCCCAAAGCGTCCCAACGCCTGCTTGATGACAGCGCCTTTGATGTCGAGGGTTGGCTCGCCGAACGCATCGCCGCCCGCTTCGCCCGTGCGGAGAACGCCGCGTTTATCTCCGGCGACGGCGTCGATAAGCCCAAAGGCATCCTTGCCCATCCGGTTATCGACAACGCCTCCTGGGCATGGGGCACGCTGGGCACGATCCCGTCGGGAGCCGACGGCGCATTCGCCGCCAGCGACCCCGGCGACGCCCTCGTCACGCTGGTCTACGCGCTTCCCGCCGGATACCGCGCCAACGCCGCTTTCCTGATGAACTCCGCCACCGCAGGGTCCGTCCGCAAACTCAAAGACGCCGATGGCCGCTATCTCTGGGCGGAGGGTCTGACCGAGGGCCAACCCGCCCGCCTGCTCGGTTATCCCGTCCTGATTGCCGAGGATATGCCCGACATCGCCAGCGCCAGCCACGCCATCGCCTTCGGCGACATGCGCGCCGCCTACACCATCGCCGAGCGCCCGGACCTGCGGGTTCTGCGCGATCCCTACAGCGCCAAACCCCACGTCCTCTTCTACGCCACCCGCCGCGTCGGCGGCGACATCACCGACTTCGCCGCCCTGAAACTCCTCCAGTTCTCAGCGTAAGGATACCCGGTCCCGCACTTGATGCGGGACATCCCGCCCACAGCGCTTTACCCATCTGAGCGCTGCCCTTTCTTCTCCCTTTCCCTCCGGGAGAGGGCCGGGGTGAGGGGTTCTGACCATACGCACAAACCCGAAGGAGCCTCATTGACCCTCACCCGTCTCGCCCCTCCCGCCAATCCGGTGCTCACCCCAACCGACCTCGCCGAACACCTGCGCCTGCCCGTCGCCAGCCCTGAGGTCGAGCAAACCGCAGAACTCACCGCCCTCATCGCCGCCGCCACCGCCGCCATCGAGCGTCGCATCGACGGCGCGCTCATCGCTCAAGGCTGGATTTGGAAAGTCACCGACTGGCGACAGGCCCGCGAGTTGCCCCTCGCCCCTGTCATGTCGATCGAGAGCATCACCCTCATCGCCCCCGACGGTGTCGAGCAACCGTGGACAGGTTGGAGCCTCACCCCCGGCCCCCTGCGCCCGCGCCTGACCACCGGGCCGCAACGCAGCTGGCCGAAAATCCCGCATGGCGGCTATGCGGCGATCCGCTTCATCGCCGGATTCGGCCCCGATGCCTCAGACATCCCCGCCGACCTGCGCCACGCCGTTCTGATGCTCGCGGCCCATTATTTCGAGCACCGCGAAGTCGCCACCCACCCGCTCACGCCGCTGCCCCTGGGCGTCGGCAGCCTCCTCGCCCCCCACCGCCCGATCCGGCTTTAAAGCGATTTCGAGCGAAGGGGATGCACTTCGCGACTCGGAAATCGCGACGAAACAAAAAACTATAGCGTTGATTTATCAACACAAAAGCCGTCACTCCAGCGAAGACCCATTGGTGTCCGTGATTTGTGGGGTGAGTCAAAATGCATGGCAGACGCGGCGCGCGTTTACGGCCAAAAAGCATGTCGCCAGACTTGTTTTTGGAGGCCTGCCATGCCCTACGCTTCTACCGCATTCCGTCGTCTTCTGG
>CALDZQ010000221.1 GCA_937944035.1 uncultured Neomegalonema sp.
TGCGTGGGCATTCGGGCGGTTCCTGTCGGTGAGGCGATGATGGCTTGTGTTATCCTTGACCACATGCTGTTGCATCGCGGTCAAACCGGCGGAAATCAGGGTATTGTCGGTTAAAAAAAGACGCAATGTGCGGTGAATTTACCGCCGCACTTGCTCCGCCAGAACCTGCAACGCATTCACGAAATTCTCGCGCATGTCACTGGGCAGTGTTTCCAGCATCCGCTGCTCGGCATCGGCCACTTTCGGCGCGACCGCTTCCAGCGCCCGCGTGCCCTGCGGCGTGATTGTCACCAGATTGGCGCGCTGATCCGCATCCGTGCGCTTGCTCACGGTCAGATTACGCTTACCCATCCGCGCCAGCATATCAGCCAGCGTGCTGCGGTCGATACCGGTGCGCCGGACCAGATCCGACTGCGAGACAGCTTCCTCACCGCGCAGCGCCAGCAGTACGGCATATTGCCGTGCAGTCAGCCCGTATGCGCGCAAAGCCTGCGCCGTCACGTCCGCTGCCCGCTGTTGAGCGCGATGCAGAAGATGTGACGGTGATTTATCCAATGAATAAAGTGGTTTTTTTCCGGATGGCCTGATCGCTTTAATCTTGGTCATACAGATGTCTCCGCAACTCAATAATTAACTAACGTTATCTCTTAAGTGCCAAATTAGGACATAAATTTTGATAACGCGAGAAAATTATTCGCCTCACGGACGATTTTTGCCTTGATTTCCTGTAGTTGTGTCACGTTTAGACATCGAACGTTTAAAGGTCTGAGTTGTGCCGTTATGGGAAGGGGGGTGGAGAATGCTTACTTTTTGTCCGCATACGCTTCAAAAAAAATAAGCAATCTCAAGTCGTTTTGCCCGCGATCAGGCTGGGGTCTCATCCGCTTCTTCAGGGATGGGGTGCTGAAACACCAGACGCATCTGGAAGATTGCAAACACCATCGTAATCGGCAAATTGCCCCACACTTTGAAGTTTACCCAGAACTCTTCCGAGAAATTACGCCAAATCACTTCGTTCAATACCGCCATGAAGACGAAGAACACCGACCAGCGCACTGTCAACAAGAACCAACCCCGATCTGTGATCGACCAACCCTCCTGAAAGATCATTTTCAGGAACATTTTGTTGAAGTACAGGCCCGTCATCAGCACGATGGCGAATATCATGTTCAGGATTGTCGGTTTCATCTTGATAAACGTGTCATCGTTCAACCAAATCGTCAGCCCCCCAAAAACCACCACCAACACAAGGCTGACCAGCGGCATCACCGCCACGCTGCGGGTTACGATGTAGGAGATCAGCACCGACAGCGCCATCGTGGGGATGAAGATCGCCGTTGCCGCGATAATGGGCTTCGTGTCCGGAAACCCTGCCCATTCGGCCAGCATGGCTCCTTTGTTATAGGCGAAGAAAAACACCATCAAAGGTCCGATCTCAAGGATCAGCTTTAACAGCGCACTCTCTTTGATCTGGCCTTCGGCTTTCACCGGCGCAGTATCTTCAGGCGTGACAGCCATATTTTTCTCCACAAAGGATTATGAGCGTTTGACTTAAGTTAGCCCTCTTTCGCCCCGGTTAAAGCCCTGGCGAATTCTTCGGGGTCAAACGGGGCCAGATCATCAATCTGCTCGCCCACACCGATCGCGTGGATCGGCAGGTTGAACCGCTGCGCCAGCGCGACCAGAATCCCGCCCTTCGCGGTCCCGTCCAGTTTTGTCATGACGATCCCGCTGACATCGGCGACTTTGGTGAACACATCCGCTTGAGAGATGGCGTTTTGTCCGACGGTCGCGTCCAAGACCAGCAATGTATTGTGCGGCGCTTCGGGGTCGAATTTGCGGATCACGCGAACGATTTTCTCCAATTCGCTCATCAGATCGGCACGGTTTTGCAGTCTTCCGGCTGTGTCGATCATCAGAATATCCACCCCTGCCGCCCGCGCCTGCTCCAGCGCGTCATAGGCGACCCCGGCGGCGTCCGAGCCGACCTCCTTGGCGATCACCGGCACACCGGCCCGCTCGCCCCAGACCTGTAACTGTTCAATCGCCGCCGCACGGAACGTGTCACCGGCGGCGATCATCACAGATTTACCCGCGCCTTTCAGCTGCGATGCCAGCTTACCGATCGTCGTCGTCTTGCCCGACCCGTTCACCCCGACCACCAGCACCACTTGAGGTCTGGCGTTCGAGAACAGGGGCAGGGGCCGCGCCACAGGTTCCAGGATGCTCGCCACTTCTTTCGCCAGCAGCCGCGTGATCTCATCGGCGGCAATCTTCTTCCCGAACCGTCCTTCTGCGACAGCGGCAGAGGCGCGCATGGCGACATCCGCGCCCAGATCGGCCTGTATCAACAGGTCTTCCAATTCCTCAAGCGCCGCATCGTCCAGCACCTTACGCTCGGCAATCGCCTCGACCCCGCCCGAAATTTTCGAGCTGGCTTTGGTCAGCCGGTCTTTGAGTTTCTGGAAAAAGCGCATGTCATACCCCTGTCAACGCGGGGATAGTCATCCGCCGCATCTGTTGACGTTTACATACGCGCAATGCGCACAGGGTCAAAGCATCGAAATACGGCCAGCGGCCCGTGGAGCGTCTCGCACGGTTCCGAAGCGCGCCCTCGCCAATAAGCCCGATACGCTGTTATCAGACACTCCGATAAAGAATTCATGCGATTAATTTTTCAACAGATAAAATTGCGCGCAATGCTTGAATCAAAAAATATAAATATATTGAATCGTGTAATTTAAAACCATTCGGCGTTTTTAATAAAATTAATCTTTTCTATAGTTGATGTAACGTTTCGTGATTTACGATGTGGCAACTTTTTATTTAACTAGTTTCTACTTGCTGTTTATTGGAACTTGTAAAACAGGTGTAAAATGAAGAATTCTAACGTTTATGTGAAAAGCGGTGTTCTGGCTCTTGCTGTCGCGGCCGTGTGTGCGGGCGCAGCTTCGTTCGCTCTGGCGACGGATCTGAAAATCAATGTCGCTTATTCGGTTGAAGCTGACTCTGCGCAATCGGTCAGTGAATTCAACGGCGAAAATACTGGTATGACGCGTGACTTTTTCGCGTTGCCGGATTCGCTGAAATTGGTTCCCGAATCTGAAGCTTCTTTGCTCAACTCGATTGAACTGGCACATGGAAAGCACGCCAGGTATCTGTACCCGAATTGCCCACGCTGCCGTGCTGTCACGACAACCTCCGGACATTGTAAAGCGGGCGGAAGGCTGTACACCTGCGCGATACGCTAAGTAGCGCGACCTGATTTGACATCCCGATAGAGCATTTCGATGATCGCTGAGTCATCGCAAGTGCTCTATCAGTTCTTTCTACCACCGATTCCGTCCCGCGAAGTGCATCCGCTTCGCGTCAACCG
>CALDZQ010000222.1 GCA_937944035.1 uncultured Neomegalonema sp.
TGCGAGCAGATGGAGACCCCGGCAGAGGCCAAAAAACGCGGCTCTAAATCCATTGTCCGGCGCGATGTCGTGCGGCTGGTAACGCCCGGCACGCTGACCGAGGAAACGCTGCTGGATGCCCGCGCCCATAACTACCTCACCGCCTATGCCAGCCTGCGCGAGGGCGGGGCGCTGGCCTGGGCGGATATTTCAACCGGAGAGCTGAGTGTCAGCACCGTGTCGGAGGATGCGCTGGGCGCGGAGTTGGCGCGGCTGTCCCCGTCGGAGATTTTGGTTTCCGAGAAAGCTTATCAAGGCTGGATCGAAGGGTCGCACGGCCCGCTGCCCCTGCTGGAAAGCGTTTGCAAAGTCACACCGCTGGGGACCGCCAGCTTTGACGCGCAATCGGCGGAAAAACGCCTGACGGACCTGTTCAAAGTCACCTCGCTCGACGGCTACGGCGCGTTCGGGCGGGCGGAGTTGAGCGCGCTGGGGGCGGTGATCGACTACATCGCCATCACCCAGAAAGGCGCGCTGCCGCATATCTCGCCCCCCCGGCGCGAGGAAGCGGGCGCGGCGATGCGGATTGATGCCGCCACCCGCCGTAATCTGGAACTGACCGCCTCCATGACGGGCGAGCGCAAGGGGTCGCTGCTGGCGACCATCGACCGCACGGTGACGGGCGCGGGGGCGCGGATGCTGGGCGAGCGCATCGCGGCCCCCCTGACCGATCCGGCGGCCATTGCGCACCGCCTTGATGCCGTGGCATTGTTCCGCGAGAGCAGCGCGCTGACCGAGGATTTGCGCGACATGCTGAAGGCCGCGCCGGACATCGCCCGCGCCCTCTCCCGCCTTTCCCTCGGCAGAGGCGGGCCGCGTGATCTGTCGGCCCTGCGTGACGGGCTGGATGCGGCCACGGCGATTGCGGTGCGGTTGGAGGGATTGCTCGACCCGCCGCTGCTGATCTCCAACGCCGAACGCGCGCTGATCGGCCATGATGAACTGACCGCCATGCTGCGCGAAGCATTGATGCCGGAGCCGCCGCTGCTGGCCCGTGATGGCGGGTTTATCGCCGAAGGCTGGGACGCCGCCCTAGACCAGCACCGCAGTCTGCGCGACGACAGCCGCCTCGTGATCCGCGATATGGAGGCCAAGCTGAAGGCCGATAGCGGGCTGTCTTCGCTGAAAATCAAATTCAACGGCGTGTTGGGCTATTTCATCGAAGTCCCCACCGCCCACGGCGACAAGCTGATGGGGGACGAGCGGTTCATCCACCGCCAATCCCTCGCCAACGCCATGCGCTTCACCACCGGAGAGCTGGCCGATCTCGACAGCCGCATTTCCCGCGCGGGCGCATTGGCGCTGGAGGCCGAGCTGGCGATTTTCGAGACGCTGCGCGCGGCGTCGCTGGAGCGGGCGGCGGCGATCTCGGAGACGGCACGGGCGCTGGCGGCGCTGGATGTATCGTCGGCGCTGGGCGATCTTGCGGCAGCGCAAGGCTTGACCCGCCCGAAGGTCGATATGAGCCATGAATTCACGATAGAGGGCGGACGGCATCCGGTGGTCGAGGCCGCGCTGACCAAGGAGGCCGAAAGCTTCGTCGCCAATGATTGCGACCTGTCTTCCAAACGCCTGTGGCTGCTGACCGGGCCTAATATGGCGGGTAAATCGACGTTTTTGCGCCAGAACGCGCTGGTCGCCGTGATGGCGCAGGCGGGGTGCTTCGTACCAGCGCGCGCGGCGCATATCGGGATTGTGGACCGCCTTTTCAGCCGCGTCGGCGCATCCGATGATCTTGCGCGGGGCCGTTCGACATTCATGGTCGAGATGGTCGAGACGGCGGCGATCCTCAATCAGGCGGGCGAGCGGACGCTGGTGATCTTGGATGAGATCGGGCGCGGGACGGCCACGTTCGACGGCCTGTCCATCGCTTGGGCGACGCTGGAGCATTTGCACGATGTCAACCGCTCGCGCGGGCTGTTCGCGACGCATTATCACGAGCTGACCGAACTTGCCGCCCGCCTCGACCACACGCGCAACGCAGCGATGAAAGTGGCGGAATGGGAGGGCGACATCGTCTTTCTGCATGAGGTCGAACCCGGCGCAGCGACCCGATCCTACGGCGTCCAAGTCGCCAAGAAAGCGGGCCTGCCCGCCCCTGTCATCACCCGCGCCAAGGAAATCCTGCACCGGCTCGAAAAAGGGGATGCGGATGGCGGCGAGGCCCGCATCCGGGCATTGATCGACGATCTGCCCCTGTTCGCCGCGACGTTGAGCAAATCCGAAACGGCCGACGGCCCCTCCGCATTGCAAGTCGCGCTTGACGGGATTGATCCCGACATCCTGTCGCCCAGAGAAGCTTTGGAAGCGCTTTACCGCCTCAAAGCCGTACCGCATAAGGACTGATTTTCCTTTCATACACGGATTAGATGTTCTAATTTGGCACAAATTCGGAAGGAAAAAACATGGCCACGATCATCGGCACAGCGGGCGAGGACACCCGCAACGGAACCGCACAAAACGACGTTATACGCGGGCGGGAAGGACGGGATTCGCTCTTCGGACTGGCCGGAAACGACGTGATCTACGGCGGCACGGGCGAGGACTTCGTCAATGGCGGCAGCGGGAATGACACATTGTTCGGCAATGCCGGGAATGACCGTCTTGCGGGCGGCGCGGGGGATGATCTGCTCGACGGCGGCGGCGGAACCAGTGACCGCGCCGTATACAGCGAAGACCTCTCCAATTTCGCCGTGCTGAGCAAAACGGATGGCAGCTACATCGTATTCGGCGAGGGCACGGGAACCGATACGCTTATCAACACTGAGTTCCTGCGGATGGCAGGCACGTTCCACGCTATCCACACGGTTATCTCCTATCACGGTGATTTCGACGAGACGGCGGCGATTGTCGGGACCAACGGCAATGATGTGCTGCGCGGCACGGCGGGGCGCGACCTGATTATCGGCCTGAACGGCGATGATTCGATCATCGGCGGGAATGGCGCGGATGTGCTGATCGGCTCGGCGGGCGCGGACAGAATCGCGGCCGGCAAAGGCGCGGATACGGTGATCGGCGGCGGCGGTGACGATTCCGTATCAGGCGGCGACGGCGCTGACCTGATCGAGGGCGGCAACGGCGATGATGTGCTGAACGGCAATGCCGGAAATGACGATATTTGGGGCGGACTGGGCGCGGACCGCATCACGGGCGGCTTTGGCAGCGACTCGCTGTTCGGCGCTTATGGTGACGATATTATCTTCGGCAATGCCGGGGCCGATCTGCTCAAAGGCGGTGAGGGCGATGACAGTCTCAACGGCGGTCGGGGCAATGACGACATTTTCGGCGGCCACGGCGCGGACCGCCTGGAAGGCGGCGGGGGGATTGATGATCTGTTCGGCGGTTTCGGGGCCGATACATTCGTTTATCGCGGCGGTGATGTGTATCTGGACGACTTTCTGCCGGATCAGGACGGCGACGTGATCGAAATCTCGCGCGTGTTTGCGCAGGACTGGCACGAATTGCGCGGGCTTATCAATGATTCCGCCTATACGGATGCCATAGAGTTCGGCAACGGCAACTTCCTGACCCTCGGCCCCGGCTGGACCGTGGATTCCCTTCAGGCGGGCGATTTCGTGTTTGTTTAGAGTCATCGGGCCGGAACGCGCACCAGCACATTCCGGCAGAGCAGGTTGCATAAGATGTGCATTGACGAGTAACAGGCGAATCGTTGAAACAGTCAACAAGGGGCACATTCAACGCGGCGTACATGTCCATGTCTGGAAATAATTGGCTTGCGAAAAACCCGTACCTGAGCACTTTTCTTGTGGGTCTAGCTATACTGTTGGTTATAGCGTTCGCCTATTTTGGCGGATTGAATGTCGGGACCGGTCAGGGGCAGTTTCACGCCGACTTCGCTTACCGCAATCAATGCGATATTTGCAACCGATTGCTCCTGTCGATAAACGAGACAAGCGGAATAAGCAGCCAAGAAAGAGCAAACTGTTACGCTGGCCAACCCGATTGGTGTGCACTAGCCGCTCAGTACCGTAGCACTATTGCATCAGAGCGTAGTACGTGGGCAGCGTGGTTTATGGTTGTTCTTACAATTATTGGTGTCTGGCTTCTTTACGTTACTTTAAAAGAGACACGCAGAGTTGCAACTGACACTGCGAAAGGAATTATTGAACAAAACAGACCTTGGATCAGTATTGAGCCATCGGTGCGCACAAAACCAAGCTACTATAAAAAAACTTGGAGTTGTGCAGTTTCTCTGAAGGTCACAAATCATGGAAACTGGCCGGCAACCCATGTTCACAAGCGTTTTCTTATTATAAATAGCGATGCTAATCTTCTTGAGGAAATGAGAGCACTTAAAGTGTCGCTTCAAACTTCCACCAATCAGCCCGATGAAAGCAGAATCATATTTCCGAGGGAATTTCATGAGGACGTTGGAATTGAACTAAGAAGCAACGCTCCCGAATCTACACGATCCTTTCCCGTCGTATATGGTTCATCGTTTAAGATAATTGCGGGTGGAGCTACGAAATGCACCGTCGGTGCTGGCTATCTGAGCAAAGAAAGTTTGGCGGATGATGCAAATTGGATTTTTGTAGATATGGGGTGGGAAAGTACCGATTAATACTCGGAAGCAATGCCACCCCACCCGAACCGCTTGAATATTCCCGCCCGATAAGACTAAAGTCCGCGCAGCGTTGAAACTGTCCGGAAAGGCCACCCTGATGTCCACCCAATCGGCCCCCGCGCATCGCTGGAAACGCGTTCTCCTGAAAGTATCCGGTGAAGCCCTGATGGGCGATCAGGGCTACGGCGTTCACCCGCCCACCGTCCAGCGCATCGCGGCCGAGATTGTCGCCGTGCAGAAATCCGGCGTCGAGATTTGCCTCGTCATCGGCGGCGGTAACATCTTTCGCGGCCTCTCCGCCGCCGCATCCGGCATGGAGCGCGCCTCCGCCGATTACATGGGGATGCTGGCCACGGTTATGAACGCGCTGGCGATGCAGAACGCGCTCGAAGGGCTGGGAGCGGAAACCCGCGTGATGTCGGCCATCCCGATGCAAGCCGTCTGCGAACCCTATATCCGCCGCAAAGCCGTCCGCCATCTGGAGGAAGGCCGCATCGCCATCTTCGCCGCCGGAACCGGAAACCCCTTCTTCACCACCGACACAGCCGCCGCTTTGCGCGCCGTCGAGATGGGCTGCGGCGCGCTGCTCAAGGGCACGCAAGTGGACGGCGTCTACGATTCCGACCCGCGCAAAAACCCCGACGCCAAGCGTTTTGACACCGTAAGTTATCAGCGCGTACTGGCCGACAACCTGAACGTGATGGATGCGTCGGCGATTGCGCTGGCCCGCGATAACGGCCTTCCTGTGGTCGTATTCGACTTGCATCAGGAGGGCGGTTTTGCAGCGGTCTTGTCGGGTGCGGGCAAATCAACGATTGTAACCGAAAGCTGATCCGGTACGATGTACACGGAATTCTTACGCAGGATTTTTGAATGAGCGACGAAATCGAAATTGATCTTGATGATCTCACGCGCCGCATGGACGGGGCGATCACCTCCCTGCGCGGCGAGTTCGGAACCCTGCGCACGGGCCGTGCCACCGCGAGTATGCTCGATCCGGTGATGGTCGACGCCTACGGCGCGATGACCCCGCTCAATCAGGTCGGCACGGTCAATGTGCCGGAGCCGCGTATGCTTACCCTGACGATCTGGGACAAAGGTCTCGTGCGGGCTGTTGAAAAAGCGATCATGGAATCAGGACTGGGCGTAAACCCGCAGACCGACGGCACACTGATCCGCCTGCCGATCCCCGAATTGAACGAGGAACGCCGCCGCGAACTGGCCCGCGTTGCCGCCAAATACGCCGAATCCGCCCGCGTTGCCGTCCGCAACGTCCGCCGTGACGGAATGGATCAGGTGAAAAAAGCTAAAAATGCGAATGAAATTTCTGAAGATGACCAAAAACTTTACTCTGACGAAATACAAGAAATGACAGACAAGTTTATCGCGCAAATCGATGACACCCTGGCCTCTAAAGAACAAGAGATCATGCAGGTTTAAGACGCCCGAAGTGCCGGGTCGTCGCGTGATCCAGCGAGAAAGTGATATATATGCTGAGATTCACGATGAATCGGACCGCCACCAGCGAAAGCGCCACCCCGAAACGGGCCGAACCGAAAGCTCTGCCCGACCATGTTGCCATCATCATGGATGGCAATGGCCGCTGGGCGACACAGCGCGGCTTACCCCGCATCGCTGGTCACAAACGCGGCATCAATTCCGTGCGCAAAATCACCCGCCACGCAAAAGCGTCCGGCGTCAAGTATCTGACATTATTCGCTTTTTCGACTGAGAATTGGCTGCGTCCGAAAGAAGAGGTCCACGGCCTGTTCGACCTGTTCCGCTATTACATGCGCCGCGAGTGCCGCACATTGGCCCGCGAGGGCGTGCGCATCAAATTCATCGGCGACCCGTCCGAGATGCCTGAAGACATCCAATCGATGATGACCGAAGCCGAAGCCATGACCGCGTCGGGCGAAGCCATGACCCTGATCGTCGCGCTGAACTATGGCTCGCGCGCAGAGATCGTCGCCGCGACCCAGCGCCTCGCCACGCGCGTTGCGGCGGGAGAGATGGCCGCCGGAGAGATCACCGATACCGCCATCAGCGCGGAGCTGAACACCTCAGGCTTCCCGGATCCCGACCTGATTATCCGCACCAGCGGCGAACAGCGCCTGTCGAACTTCCTGCTATGGCAAGCGGCGTATTCGGAATTCCTGTTCGTCGATTGCCACTGGCCGGAGTTTGACGAACTGGCTTTCGACGATGCCATCACCCTTTACCGCGACCGCGACCGCCGCTTTGGCGGTTTGCGAAAATCGGGATAAGCGCGCGTGTCGGGGGGCAGCACAGATAAACCGAGACGGCGCGACGCTTTCCGCGCCGATCTTAAAACACGGGTGATTTCGGGCGCGGTCCTCGCGATTGTCGGCATCCTCGACATCCTCGCCGGAGGCTGGGCCACCGCACTGTTCGTGGCGCTGGGGACCGGATTGATGGCGTGGGAGCTTTCCCGCATGATCGTCGGCCGCGATGATTTCACCAAACTGCAAGCGATAGCGGCCTTCATAGCCGGCGCGCTTCCGCCGCTCGTCGCGTATATCTTCGGGTTCCAAACCGCCGTGGGCATCGCCGCGCTGGTTGCGGGATTGGCGATGATCGTGCTCGCCTGCGGTATCAAAGGGGCAACCGGCATCGCGCTGCTGTCCAGCGCGGGCGCCGCTTTCGTATGGCTCCGCGATATTGACGGCAGCGGGTTGGCCATTGCGATCTGGCTCATCCTCGTGGTCGCGTTTGCCGATATGGGCGGATATTTCGCCGGACGGGCGATTGGCGGCCCCAAACTCGCCCCGAAACTCAGCCCGAACAAGACATGGGCGGGCGCGATTGGCGGAATCTTCTTCGCGATGAGTGTCTCCGTGATTTTCGCGATTATCAAAAACGGTGATCCGCTTATCCTCGCCCTGATCGCCGCCGTGACGGCCATCATCTCGCAGGCGGGTGATCTGATCGAGTCGACCGCCAAGCGCCGCTATGGGGTGAAAGACTCAAGCGGATTGATCCCCGGCCACGGCGGGGTCTGGGACCGTTTTGACGGGCTGATTGCCGCCTCGCTGTTTCTCGGTGCGCTGCTGGCACTTAGTCCCGGCCTGATAAGCCAATGGTAGCGCGGCGTTCGGTCAGCATCTTCGGCTCCACCGGTTCCATCGGGTGCAGCACGTTGAGCGTGATCGAATCGCATGGCGGGGTTGATGCTTATGATGTGCGCGCCCTGTGTGGCGGCGCCAACGCCGCATTGCTTGCCGAACAGGCCCGCGCGGTCCAGGCCGACATCGCCGTCATCCGGAATGAGGCGGCCTATCCCGCGCTGGTCGAAGCGCTCGCGGGCAGCGGGATCGAGGCTGCGACCGGACAGCAAGCCTTGCTCGATGCGGCCGGAATGGGTGCGGATATATGCGTCTCGGCCATTGCAGGGGCTGCGGGCCTCTACCCGACCCTCGCCGCCATTCGTGCCGGATCGGCGATTGCGTTGGCGAATAAAGAATCAATGGTCTGCGCCGGGCCACTGGTGCGCAGCGAGGCCGCGCGGATGGGTGTGCGCATTCTGCCCGTCGATTCCGAGCATAACGCCATCTTCCAGGTGCTGGAAGCCCACCATCATAAGGCCATCGAACGCATTATCCTGACCGCATCCGGCGGCCCGTTCCGCGACTTCACTTACGAGCAAATGCGCCGCGTGACGCCGGAACAGGCCATCGCGCATCCGAATTGGTCGATGGGCGTGGCGATCTCGATTGATTCCGCGTCGATGTTCAACAAGGGGCTGGAATTGATTGAGGCCGAGCAGCTTTTTCCCGTCAAAAGCCGCCAGATCGAGATTTTGGTCCACCCGCAATCGGTGATTCACTCGATGGTCGGCTATTCGGACGGCTCCATCCTCGCCCAGCTTGGCGCGCCGGATATGCGCACGCCGATCGCTTATGCGCTGGGATGGCCGGATCGGGTGTCGGCCCCGGTGCAACGCCTTGATTTCCCTGACCTTGCGCGTCTTGATTTTGAAGCGCCGGACGAGGTTCGCTTCCCCGCTTTGCGCATCGCCCGCGAGGCATTGGAAAGCGGCGGCCTCGCCCCGTGTGCCATGAATGCCGCCAAGGAAGTCGCGGTTGAAGCCTTTATCTCCCGCGACATTAGCTTTCTTGAAGTTGCCACAGTGGTAGAGGAAGTACTGCAACAGTTTGAGAACGGGCTTCCGGCGGCCAGTGTCGAGGAGGTGATCGCCGCCGATGAGGCGGCGCGCCGTCTCGCCCGCGACACAATCCGCCGCCGCAGCAACCGCTCCGCCTCCGCGTGAACAGGAACAAGTACGAATGTTGAGTTTGATCGAACAGATCCCGGTAATCGGATGGTTTCTGGCAATGGCAATCCCGTTCCTTTTTGTGCTGGGCGTCGTTGTCGCCGTCCATGAGTACGGCCATTATATCGTCGCCCGCTGGTGCGGGGTGCATTCGGATGTTTTCTCCATCGGCTTCGGGCCGGAGATTATGGGGTGGAACGACAAACGCGGCACACGCTGGAAAATTTG